>JAPLUO010000247.1 GCA_026397595.1 Caldifarciminota bacterium | reverse complement strand
AAGATGCGCGTGGTCTGCTTCCGTTTTGGCTGCAACGGGTTCTACCGTACCCAGGCGCAGCAACTGGCGTTGAGTGCGTTGCGGATATCGGCCTGGGCGAAACGGTACTACCGGGGCAAGCGTGCCGAAGGCAAGCGCCATCAGCATGCCCTGCGTTGTCTGGCGAACCTGCTGATGAAGATAGCGTTTGCCATCTGGCGCGACCAAACCGTGTACGACGAGAATCGCCATCTTGCCCAAATCATGCGCCACCAGCTAAGGCAGAAATCAAGCATGGCTTGACATAGTGAGTGGCGGTTCAGATCGGGCTTCCGGTGCCGTACTCCAGCGTGAGTTCCTGCCTGGGGCCGTCGAGCCGAACGACAAGGTGACGGAGGAAATCGCACCCAAGAAGTACTTCGGGGCACTCGTCACCGACGACCGGCAATTCGACCTCATGGCGCTCGTAGCTGATGCGAACGAAATACTCGGGCCGGAGTTCGGCTTCCTCGTCTCGATAGCCCTGTACTTGTACAATCCCCTTCGGCACAAGCGCTATCAGCCGCGCCACTCGCGCAGGCACGACCGACATGTCGGCGCCAGAGTCAATCAGCGCCGCAACATCACCGACGTGTCGGGACGGCGATGCGAGGTTGGCAATTCGGATCCGGATCACAGGCGCCGGTGGATCGTGGCGCTTGTCGTACTTCACGGCGCGCGCCGGGAGACGCGCGGCGACGGAATCCGCTTGATCCGGGGGTGCCGTTCGACTCGGCCGATGAAGAGCGGAACGTCTCCGTACTTCGCCGTCAGTTTCTTGAACAATGCAAGCTCGTCCGGGTCGCTGCCGACCACCTGTCGATGATGCACTGCGACATACATGCCCTCGAAGTCAGGGCGACCGAGCAGGTCATTTCTCAGGGACTCGAAGAATTCCGCATCTGGTCTCAGTTGGGCGAGCGGATCAGAGATACGTTTGCGGGAATGGCCAGATCGGAGCGTCGCCGAACCGGAGGTCACGACGGTTGAAGTTGTACCCATCGTTCTTAGACTATCGCGTCGCGTGTCGGCTGTCAACGCCGGCTGGTTACGAGAGGCGAGAAGCGGAGAGTGCTTTAGTGCTCCGGTGGCAAGAGGCGCGAGGCGTGAGGCGAGAAACGGAGAGTGCTCTAGTGGTCCAGTGGTCAAGTGCTCCAGTGGCGAGAGGCGTGAGGCGAGAAGCGAGAGCTTGGGCTGAAGACCGTAGGAGGGACATCCCTGTCCCGATTCCGATGCTACCCAAGTTGCGAGTTACGGGTTACGAGTTGCGAGAGGCGAGAGCGGAACGATGAGTGATGAATGATGAGTGATGAGCGGGGAACTCGGATTGCAGAATGCAGATTGCAGATTGGCGGGCTGGGCGACTCGGCGTCGGTTTGCAGTTTGCAGATGAGAGACCCTTCGACTCCGCTGCGCTCGTGAGCCGGAGGACCGGCACCTGCGAGGACGCAGAGCAGGGTGACACTTCGTTTCATCTGACTTCGGTCAGAGGCGAGACCCCTCCGTCAACGTCGGGGCGACACTCCGTGTCGTCTGCGGAATCTGTGGATGCCGGGGCCTCGGTCAGACGGCTGTCTCGCGTTCGACCTTCTGCCACAGGTCGAGCAGGCCCTTAGCTTCGCACCAGCGCGCGATGTAGGCAGTGTCCAGGCTGCCTTTCTGGATGGCGACGATCCCGCGTACGTCGGAGAAGTGCTTGTCCACGTCCGATTGTTTGAACCAGTCAAGCTTGCTGATGATCACGTCCTCCGCGGTCGGCAGGGACATCGTGACCCCGAGTACGCTGACCTGAACCCGGCGCGAGAAGCGAGCCCGGTCGTACTCGTCGAGTTTGAGCATCCAGAAGTCAACCTTGAACCCGGTTTCTTCATGAATGGCGTTGAACATGCTGCCTTCACGCAGCGCGGCTTTGATAGATTCCTCGTCAACGAGGAATTCCGGTTCCAGCATGTCCTTGATGTGCGTGATGTCAGCGGGCGAGATGAGGATAACGACGTCAATATCGTGGGTGGTGCGCGGCGCGCCGTAGTAGACGACCGCCAGTCCGCCGGTCAGCATGTACGGTATCCTCGACCGGCCGAAGACCTCCACAACTCGGAGGAGCACGACCTCGAAGTCGCTCATCGGCGGCGCTCCTTGAGCTTCAGTTTCAAGCCCTCATCGGGAATGCCCGGGTTCTGGTTGCGAATGGCGCCGGCGGCGATGCGCCATACCGAGCGGATCATGTCAAGCGACAGCAGCAGCCGCTGTTCTCCGGTCATCCGCCGGTATATTCGAATCTGCTGCTGGTTGAGCGGTTCGACGTAGGCCGAGGTTGAGGTAGAGGAAGAGGGAGAGGTGGAGGTAGAGGCAAAGGTAGAGGTTGAGGCTAAGGGAAAGGGAGAGGCTGAGGAACGTCCTTGGTTCATGGTCCTTAGTCCTTGGTCCCTAGTCCGAAGTCCTTGGTCATGCAAAGGCCAGGGATACCTCCGTGCTCACTCGGCGTGTACGCCGGCGGCGATCTGCCGTTCTGGCCCCGGCGGTGCTGGTCGTGTGGCGCAGTCTGCTGTCGGGCAACTCGATTCGTTTTACGCTGACGCCTTTGGGTATTGGATCGCCATGCTTCATCATGGACGTCAGGTGGCAGGCAATGGCATCATTGGCGTTTTCCGTCGCCTCCTTAACAGTGGCCCCTCCCACGTGTAGCCCTTTGAGCGCGGGGCAGTAGGCAAGAAACTCGGATTCGTCAGGTTCGACGACGATATCGACGAGGAACTCTATCTTGCAGGGCATTCGTTCTCCTTAGTTCGTAGTCCTTGGTCCTTAGTCCCGAACCAGCGGTTGTTGATCATTTGGACAATAATTCTATCGTGATTTCGTCCCTTGTCATCTAGTCCTTGGCCGCCCTAGAACCGATGTAGACATAACCACAGAGGCCACAGAGAACGCAGAGTGGGTGAAGCTAGGAGTCCGGGTCCGTACCCTCAGTTAGCTCTGTACTACAGGCGTGCAGGATCGTCGTTTTCGCGACGTTGTTTCTCTCCGCCGCCTCTGTCCTGGGACCGACAAGTTCTTGGCAACCGACGGAAAATGCCGTCCGCATTGGCGCAAGAATCGGGTTCGATTCGGGACTCAATCTGTACTACAAACGTACAGGATCGTCGTTTTCTGAAAGATGTTTTCT
>JAPLUO010000198.1 GCA_026397595.1 Caldifarciminota bacterium | reverse complement strand
CCTATCCTTCCCCCGGCTCTTGCCCCGATGCTTCCCCCAATCCTTCCCCCCACTCTTCCCCCGACTCTCGGCCCCATCCTTCCCCCCGTGCTTCCCCCAATCCTTCCCCCCGCTCTTCCCCCGGTGCTTGCCCCCGTCCTTCCCCCAACTCTTCCCCCGACTCCTGGGCCAACCCTTCCCCCATGCCTTGCCCCAGCGCAGCCGCCCGCGCTGGGCGGCGCTGATAGGCTTGACTTTGGCTGGCCGGGGCATATCCTGAATGCGGTTAGATGCATCTATCGCCGCCCCTCGCGGCAAAGGAGGATTGAGATGCTGAAAAAACTGTCCCTTCTCGCCCTGCTTTTGGCGGCAATGGCCGGACTGGTGGTCCGGTGCGCCAAACAGAATCAGAAACCGGTCTTCGACTCGGTTACCTGGCCCGACTCGGTGTACCTCGGAGCGACCGCGACGTTCTCTTGCGCGGTGTCAGACCCCGAGGGGGACTCGGTCACTGTGAGTTGGTACTGCAGCATGGGTTCGCTTTCCGCTCCCACCGGCACCTCAGTCAACTGGCAGGCTCCCGACACGGGGTGCAACCCGGTTATCACAGTCCGCGCGACGGACACGCACAACGGTGAGACCAAACAGGAACACACGGTGGTAGTCTCCTCGGCTACGAACCGTCCGCCGCAGATCGCCAGCATACCCGGCCCTGACAGCATTGAGGCCGGAGGTAACTGCGTGCTTACGTGCAATGCCTCAGACCCGGACGGAGACACGCTCGGCTACACATGGTCGTGCAACGTCGGCGGCCTGTCCGGTACGACTGGCCAGACGGTCACATGGTACGCGCCGGACAGCGCCGTGAGCGCCGTAGTAACGGCAATCGTCACTGACAGCAGTCTTGCGGACACCGCTTCTATCAGCATAGGCGTCAAGCCGGTAGCCAATCGCCCGCCGGTCGTAGACTCCATTTCTGGACCAAGCTCCATACCCGCAAACGGGAACACCTCGCTCACGTGCTTCGCCACTGACCCGGACGGCGACTCACTCACGTACGCCTGGGCGTGTGAACGAGGTCACCTCTCTCCGGTGACGGGACGCACGGTCACCTGGTACGCGCCCGACACATCCGGCAACGTCATAGTAACTGCAACAGTGAGTGACGGGCGTGGCGGCCAAGACCCTCGCACCAAGACCATCAATGTAACCAAAGTCACCACCACGTGGCTCGACACGATGGTCTCGGTGCCAGCAACGTCCTACAAGTCCTGGTACGGAACGATGAAAGTCGGCTACAAGGTCTGGGGCAACTTCTCCGTCTCGCAAGACGCGCCGAGACCTGACTTGGACATAAACTTCTACGTCTTCGACTCCACCAACTTCTACAAGTGGGTAAACAACCAGAACAGCAACGGCGTTGTTGTGATTTCGCGGTCAACCGGAACCTCGTATTCGGCCACCATACCAAAGACGTGTAGGTACTATGTCGTCTTGGACAACACATACAGCGTCGTTACGCCGAAGATCGTGACGGTGCTGACCAAGCTGACATCGCCTTGACGCCATGGGAATTGAGTAAGATATCCCCGAAACCCCTTGAACGCCAGGAGCAGCGTATAGTGACAAACAAGTCAGGGACGCCCACTGCCCAGCGCGGCGATAGCGAGTTGGATGCCTGCAAGCCGGCGCCCCTATCACGGGGAGGGTTCAACGACGCGGCGGTCCTACCATACGGGTGCACGCTGGCAGGCATCAAGGCCGCCATGCAGGACTACCTGGAGTTCCTAGAGTTCGTAAACTGTGCGCTGCATACCAAGGACATTGCCCGACTGGAATCGATGTTGATGCCGGCGAACTTTAGCAGCATGGTCGGTGAGTTCATGACCGCCAACATCCCCAAGCATTGCCCGTCACTGGCCAAGAACACCTACCACAATGGCCACCCTGACCTAGTGCCAGCTGGCAAATTCCCTAATGACGCTGCACAGCACTCCAGCGAAGGGATAGAGGTCAAAGCGTCGCGCTACGCACGCGGTTGGCAAGGTCACAACCCAGAGGACTGCTTTCTGCTCGTATTCGTGTTCGACAGCAGCAGGCCAAACGACGCAGCAAAGTCGGTTCCGCCTCGCCGATTCCGGTTCGTGGAAGTACTCGGGGAACGACTCAAGAAGTCTGACTGGCTCTTTGCTGGGAGAAAAGGCGAAAGCCGACGCACCATCACCGCCTCGGTCACCAAGTCGGGCTACGACAAGATGTCAGCGAACTGGGTGTATCGGGACGCCAGTCTATTGCTCCCCGAATAGGGACGCCCGCGATTCAGGCTAGTGCAGTAGAAACAGGCTGGACTGACTGGTCGTGACGGGTCTACAGCTCTCGCTGCCGTTCAGGGTCAGCCGGGCCAGCTTCGGTATGGCTGCGACTGCGACGCGGTAGAACTCCGGGTCCATCTCAATGCCGATGCTTCGGTAGCCGACCGCACAGGCCGCAGCAATGGTCGAGCCCGCGCCCATGAATGGGTCGAGCACGATTCCGCTGGCCAGCGGCAGTGCCGCCCGCACAATCTGACGCATGAAGGCCTGAGGCTTCAGCGAGGGGTGCGGCGCGATTGCTCGCTCGCCGTTCCTGGTCGGAGCACTCTTGATAACATCCGTAAATGGCTGATCGGCCGAGATGCGCCGCAGTCCGCCGGTCTGCCACTTTCTGAGGTTGTCCTGGACCCGGCCCTCGCACGGCTTGCGGAACAGACCCCACGGCTCCCAGGCTGAACGCGGCATCACAGTCACGCCGGAGAACTCCTTATGCGCGTTCTTGGGCCGGTCTCCGCCACGCAGAGTCTGGACCAGCCTGATGATTTCACCCCGCTTCTCGAAGCCGGCATCCAGCATCGGGGCATAGACGAGTTGTGACACGAGCGGATTTGTGGCGACGAACACATGGCCGCCCGGTACGAGCACCTTGAACACCAGCCGCGCCCAGCGGGCAAAGAAGTCGGCGAGCGCCTGCTGGTCCTGGTCGGTCAGGACGGTAAACCGGGGCAACGGGGCACGGGTGCAGCCGTCAAACGAAGGTGGTATCCGCCAGACCCCGCCGCGCCCGGCTCGCAGCTTGGCCTTCTCCGGCTCGGTGTATTCTCGCAGTCCGTACGGCGGATCGGTGACAACCGCATGGATACTGCTCTCCGGTCGTTCGGCCAGCCACTCCAAGCAGTCCCCCAGCACGGTCTCATACTGGCGAAGGGACATGACCGAATTGTCCGACAATTCGGATCGTGTCCCAAGCTCTCCCGCAGCCTCGGCAGGACCGACCGCCCCGACAGAGTCGTGGCAGATTGGCGCGGCTTCGTCACGCGCAGAGTAGCTTTCACGCAGAAGGTCAAGCGCCTCGACCGGATGGCTCTGCAGAATCTCCTGCACATCGGCGGGCAACTGTCCGGCCAAGACCGAAAGCGCGGCAGAGTCAGCGCCGAGAATCTTCGCGATTCGTACAACCATGTCCGCGCTCGGCAGAGTCTTGCCGGTCTCCAGCCTCGACAAGTAGCCCTTGGTTACCTTCAACCTGGATGCCAAGGCAGACAGCGCGACGCCCGCCGCTTCCCGCTCCCGGCGCAGCATCTTACCGAACGCCGACTCACGTGTGATTGTCGTCCTGCATTGCTTTGGGGTTTTGCGCACGGTGTGAGTATAACACGGTTTACCTGATTGGTCAACGGGCATTCGACCGCACCGACGCCAGCAATGAACCACTTGCCCGCGCGTTTGACAAACCAGGCCAGTGTGCTACCATGTCCGCGATGGAATCCGAACCATCTACTTTGACGGATAAGGTGAAAAGGGTCAGCGTCCCGATAGTGCCACGGCTAGCACAGTGATTCACAGGTCAGCGGATTCCGACTCGGAGCCGGCGTTCATCGTCCGAGCGGAAGACAATCCACTGGACACAATGCTCACACTGTCGGAGTTGGTCGACCGTCTGGTCACTAGCAACGTTTTCCCTAACCGAGATACGGCCGAGGAGCACATCACGCACGTGCTTGACTACCACCATCTACCGAGAGCCGACCGCTATCCGTCACTCAGCCTCGCTAACCTGTCTGTCCTGGAGGCGCTGGACTACGGCGACCCCAAGGACGTCGCTGACGATGCGAGAATCGCTCTGGCCATCTCGCCGGACTGCGCTCTCGCCTGGTTCCTTCTCGTGGAAGAACCATCGTTGACACTGTCGGAGAAACGAGTCAGGTATGTTCGCACCCTGGAGGCCTACGAGCAATTGCTTGACCTCGGCTCACTCACCGAAGAAGTCCTGTCGTGCGATGACCGTCAATACCTCAGGGCGAGGACTGGGCTGGCTTTGTGTCTGTGGGACGAGGGCAGGAAGACGGAGGCCGTGAGTACCCTATGGGAGACGCTGCGGCTGAACCCTTGGGACTACAACGGGGTTCGCGGTATTCTCGCGGGCTGGCTGCCTCAACTCGACGACGACGCGCAACTCGGACAACTCGTGCGGGAATGGCCCGTTTCAAAAGAGGACCCCGACCCGAAACGTACGTACACCGAAACACTGCTGTACTTTCGCCTCGGTGACTACGCTGCGGCCCGAGCCGCGCTAGACAAAGCATACAAACAGAACCCGCATGTGCTTGATGCCATTGTCAACAATGATGAACCCGATGACGACGGCCCGCCAGCCGTGGCCGCGTCCAGCGTGCCGTATGCCGAGTCTGCAAATTCGTACATAGGTGCAGGTTGGCGACATACGACAGGCGCTGCCGCTTGGGCGCTCCGGTGGCTGCAAGAACGCAGCGCGTAGTGACCGATCACGCATGGGAGCCATCAAGTCCGGCACCCGTTTCCGCTTCACCCGAATCCCGCAGCCGATGACCGTGAACCGTGCACCGTAGACCGCGAACCGTACACCGTAAGCCTCGGCCGTCCACCAACGCGAGTCAAGGCAAAGCCGGGAGCGCGCCGGCGGTCATCACGCAGTTGTGTTTCGGCCGCAAGCTGGCAACGCTCCCAGCAGCAGGATTTTACCAGACCCGCCCCGGCGCAGCAAGCCCGTCTCCCCTGCCATCAGCGCAAGCCATGAGCCGTTGCCCGTGAACCGTACACCGTGAGCCGTAGACCGTAGGCCGCAAACCGGAAGCCGTCAGCCGCCGGCTTGCCTATGCTACCTGCTAACTCCTCTCTGCTAACTCGTGTGCCGCTTGCTTGACTTCCCCGCCCGCGAGTTCTAGAATCAGACCATGGCCGAGACGAATCCCCTTGACACGAGGATGAGTTGAGTACGACGCGCAGCCTGCCTTCCGCGGCCGAGTGGCCCGAGCAGATTCGGGCCGGCGTGCTGGCCGAGCGGATCGAGCTTGGAGTCTCCGAGCTGGCCCTGCGCACGGTTGCCGGGCCGGAGGAAGTACGGCGGAGCGCCGACGAGGAGACTCAATCGACCGGAGACAGGCTGGTGCTGGACGGTCGCAAGCTGGCAACCGCTCTGGCCCGAGGTACGCGCGAGTTGCAGCACCGGTTCCACGATCTCGGGGCGGAATTCACCTACCCCCTGGCCCCGTTGATGAACGAGCTGCGGGTGCAGGGCGGGCTGCTCCTCGTGCTGGCCGACGTGCTGAACATGCCTGAGGACAGGCAGGGAGCGCAGCCGGACGCGGCGCTGCACCGGCGCTGGGCCGAGACGCGCGAGTTGTATGCCGAGGGCTGCGCCAAGGCCGCGGAACTGCTTTTCCCCGAAGCCCTGGAGTGGCTGCGCAAGGCCGAAGACCGCTACCCGACCGACTTCTCGGTCCAGTTCGAGCTGGGCTGGATTTATCTCTACGGGGTGTCCCGCGATGACAGCGTGTTCAATCCGGCCGAGGCAGAGTCGCACATGCGCCGGGCCGTGCGCTACGGCCAGGGCGCGGTACGGCGTCGGCCGGAGATGGCCGCTCCCGCAGCCGAGGCGCTGGTGCACCTTTCCATTGCCTGCCACCTGCTGGGCCGGACCGAGGAAGCCGTCGGGCTCTGTGCTGAGGCGTGCAGGCTCAATCCCAAGTTGTCCCAGGCCTATTACCACCGGGCCAAGTACGCGGCATTGCTCGGCAGCGGGGACGAAGCGGTAGCCGGGGTTCGCGCGGCGCTGGAGCTCGACCGGCGATTCGCCCTGACTCTCGATTCGGACCGCGACCTCGCACCGGTCATGGCGCGCATTCAGCAGATGCTGGACGAACTGAGAACCGAGGCTCGACATCAGGCCGGGCGGGCCGTGGCCGCGGGCTCGGAGCTAGGCAGCATGAAGGCCGAAACCTCATCGCTCAAGACCCGGCTGGTCGGGCTGGAAACCCGGCTGCGCAACGTCGAGTGCCGGGCTGCGGACTATCCTGTCGACTACGGCGAGATGCCTGGCGTCTGTACCGACGTCCGGAGGTCGTTCGACGAGGAGGACCGTAACGCACGCCGGGCTTTGGAGCGGCTCGGTCGGGTCTTGTCCCGGGCCGAAACCTCGCTGGCCGAAGCCGAGACCATGTTCGAACGGTGCCAGGGCCTGGCGGCCGAAGACACGCTTTTCGCACTCCAGGACGTGCTGCTGCTGGCCGCCGACGCGACCACGCCGCTGCGTCGGGCCACGGCCAACCTCGCCGACGGGGCCCAGTATTCCCGGGCCGCCGAGGAACATATTCCCCGGATGGAAGGACAGATCGGCGCTCTGGAGGCGGAAGCGGATAAGAACCGGGCCGCGCGGCGCAACTGGCACGTGTGGGACATGGTATCTCGAATTGCGGGCAGGCTGCCCGGATTCGTAATCGCGGGCGCCCTCGCAGGCATTCTAGTCCGGGTCGGCATCTACTTCGCAGCCGGTCAGTCTCGGACGCTGGGGTTCGCCGGCCTGCTGCCGACCTCGCTCGTCTTTGCCGGGCTGGGCGCGGCCGCAGGCGCGGTCGCCGCGGCGTTCAAGGCGGTGCGCCGGTTCAAACCGGCAAAGTGACCACAGATGCACTGTCCTGCGCCGTCGGTTTTCTCATGCCGCACAACTAACCGGAGATAGCAATGGCCGAAGACCAATCCGCAGTCAAGTTCGTCAACGACCTGCTGGAGCGGGCCGTTCAGGAAAACGCTTCCGACGTCCACATCGAGCCGCAGGAAAACCAGGTGCGTATCCGACTGCGCGTGGACGGAATGCTGCGTGACGCCGACCGCCCGCCGGCCGGACTGGGCACGGTCGTTACCGCCCATCTAAAGGTGCTCGCCAACCTCGACATCTCGGAGAAGCGTCAGCCGCAGGACGGACGGCTGGACCTGCGGGTGGCGGCCCGCACCATCGACGTCCGGGTGTCGACGTTTCCGACAATTTACGGCGAGGCGGTGGTACTGCGGCTGCTGGACCGGGCACAGAAGCCGCTGACCCTGACCGAGCTGGGGATGAGCGCCGGCATGGCCACCGAGTTCGAGAAGCTCTTCCGCCAGCCTCACGGGATTCTGCTCGTGACCGGGCCGACCGGGTCGGGTAAGACCACGACCTTGAACACGATCCTGCATGACATCACCTGTGAAGAGAAGAACATCGTTACCATCGAGGACCCTGTCGAGCACCGTCAGGCGGGAATCCGCCAAAGCCAGGTCAATCGCAAGGCCGGCATCACGTTTGCCGACGGGCTGCGCTCACTGCTGCGTCAGGATCCGGACATCATGATGGTCGGGGAAATCCGCGACTCCGAAACCGCGGAAATCTCTTTCCAGGCCGCGCTCACCGGCCACCTCGTGCTCTCGACCCTGCACACCAATGATGCGCCCGGCGCCTTGACCCGGCTGGTTGACATGCGGGTCGAACCGTTCCTCATCTCGTCCAGCGTCGTAGGGATACTGGCCCAACGGCTGGTGCGGCGCGTCTGCAAACGGTGCGCTGAGTCGTACGTGCCGCCCGAACCGATCCTGCGTCGGCTGGGAGCCCAGCCGGGCACCAAGTTCAAGCGCGGGGTAGGCTGCCCGGAATGCAACGACCTCGGCTACCGGGGCCGAGTCGGTATCTTCGAGCTACTCGTACTCGATTCGACTATCCGCCGAATGGTGATGGAGGGCAAAGCGGCGGACGAGATCAAGCAGATTGCCGTGAAGATGGGTATGGTGCCGCTGCGCGAAGACGCGGCGGCCAAGGCTCGCGCCGGGCTGACTTCTCCCGAAGAAGTGATCCGCGTCACCCAGGACGCGGCGGTCTAGTCACAAGTCGCGAGACGGTTCAGGACGCACAAGAACAATTCCAGGCGTACAGCGCTGATTCCCGGCTGCCAATTGGCGGTTTCCCTTCTCCCGCCCGCGCGAGATTGACACTCAGGCCCGCCCCGGTAAGCTAGAAGCCGTCTTTCAGTAATGATTGTATCACTGTTCCTCGCCGCGCTGGTCGGGCTGTTGCCGCCCGGCAATGTGGCCGCAATAGACAACCCCAATGACGAAGGCCAGGCCATCTCGGTAACCTGGGCCGCCCCTGAAGGCGAGAGCACGTCATTCACCGGCTACCGCGTGCTGCGCTCGCCGGCCCCGGACACCGGCTTCCAGGTCATCGGCACCGAGCCGGCGGCTCGCGCCGAGTACATGGACAACGACGTCCATGACGGCGCCCGGTACTACTACGCCGTCGAGACATACTCGGATACCGACTCGGCACGTAGCGCCGTCGCGGGCCCGGCGGTATCCAGCGCCCAATGGTACAACGCCTCCCGCACTAACATCCTGGTAATGGCCATCCTCATCTGCGCTATCTTCCTCTTCTACATTCAGCAGGCACGCAAGGGCAAGAAGATGTACATTCGGAAGATCGCCGGTCTCGATGCCATCGACGACGCTCTCGGCCGCGCCACCGAGATGGGCAAACCGATTCTCTTCAGCTTCGGCCTGGGCGTCATCACCGACCTTGTCGTCATCGCCGCCCTGCCGCTCCTGCGCAAGATTGCCAAGAAGTCGGCCGAGTATTCGACGCGGCTGCTCGTGCCCAGCTCCGACCCGATTGTCATGTCCGCTGCCCAGGAAACGGTCAAGGAAGCCTACACCGAGACGGGCCGGCCCGACTTCTACAGCGCCGACAACATCAACTTCCTCACGTCGGACCAGTTCGGCTACGCGGCCGGCGTGGACGGCATCATCCTGCGTGAGAAGCCGGGCGCCATCTTCTGGCTCGGCTACTTCTACGCCGAGTCGCTCATCATGGCCGAGACCGGCCATTCGGTCGGCGCCATCCAGCTCGCGGGCACGACCGAGCTCACCCAGTTGCCGTTCTTCGTCGCCGCCTGCGACTATACGATGATTGGCGAGGAAATCTTCGCCGCGTCATGCTATCTCCGGCCGGAGCCGATAATGCTGGGCACTCTGAAGGGCGAGGATTTCATCCGCTTCTGGCTGATAGTACTGACCGCGGCGGTGGTCGTCATCGGCACGGTGGACGCAATCGCTAACCACCGGATCCACTTTCTGGCCAGCCTGTTCGAGCGGCTCGTGGCATGGGCCACGCCGGCATACTGAGATGAAGAAAGGGATCAAGAGATCAAGGGATCGAGGGATCAAGTGTAGGTCCGGAATTCCGGTTCCGCACTCTATCCCTTCATCCCTTTGTCCCTCTATCCCTCTCCTATGAAACGCACCGTCCCGCTGGTCATCGTCTTCATAACGGCAGTCGTGCTGATTGTCGCGTTCTTCATCCCCCACAAGCCTTTCGGCGACCTCGAGGGGCGGTTCCTTAACTGGTATGCCATCGTCGCCGGGTTCACGCTACTCCTCGGCTTGGACTCGCTCACCCGCCACCACCTCACCCAAATCTGGCGCCGGCGCCCGGGTTGGCCCTACAGCCTGCTCCTGGTGCTGTCGCTTACCGCCACCGTGGTGCTCGGCCTCTACTCGTGGTTCAAGTACCGGAGCCCGTTCGACCTGCGCGCGCCGTTCATGTGGCTCTACACCTTCATGATTATCCCGCTGCAGTCGACGATGTTCGCGAGTCTCGCGTTCTTCATCGTGTCGGCGGCGTACCGCGCGTTCCGCATCCGCAACTTCTCCGCGACCCTGCTGCTCATCGCTGCCTGCCTCGTGATGATTGGCAACGTGCCGTTGGGCAGCACGTTCTGGCACGGAATCGGAGGCATCATCCACGCAATCATCCCCGGCGTGGACGTCGCGAAGTTCACCGGGCTTGAGGGTTTTGCTTCAATCAAGGACTGGCTCATGTCTATCCCGCAGGCGGCGGCCTCGCGCGGCATCGGCATCGGCCTTACGCTCGGCGGTATCGCGATGTCGCTGCGCATCATCCTCGGCATCGAACGCACCTACATGTCGTAACATGAGAGGATTCAAGGAGTCGAGGATTCGAGGGGTCAAGTGCCAGACCGGGCGCCCTGTCCTCCACTCGAATCCTGGAATCCTGGACCCCTCGACCCCTGTCCTATGAAATTCTGGGAACGCCTATCCTCGGTCGACCGCCGTATACTCTACCTGCTCCTCTCGCTGTCAGTGGCACTGCCGCTCATACTTAAGCCCAAGACCAAGGTGAGAGTCTCGGAGCCGGTGCGCCAGGCTTTTGAGACCGTGGACAAACTGCCGGCCGGCTCGGTGATGATGATTTCCATCGACTATGACCCGTCGTCCGCACCCGAGGTCCAGCCGATGCTCATCGCCCTGCTCCACCACGCGTTCCGGAACAACGTGAAGGTAATCGTCTGCGGCCAGCTCCCCCTGGGCCTGCCCCTTGCCGGGATTGCGCTCACCCAGGTCGCGCCCCTGGAAAACAAGGTCTACGGCAAAGACTACGTAAACCTCGGGTATCGACCCGGGTACACGGCGCTGATTGTCGGAATCGGCAAGGAAATCAGGGACTACTTCAGCACTGACTACAAGGGCGTGCCCATCGACTCGTTCGAGTTCATGCGCTCGGTCCACACCTATCGCGACATCGGGCTTCTGGTCGACCTCGCCCACGGCGCGACCGCCGACGCCTGGGTCCAATACGCAGGCGGCCGGTACAACGTGCCTATCATCATCGGTTGTACCGGCGTCAACGCACCGGGGATGTACGCGTACCTGCGCGCCCACCAGATAAGAGGCATCATCGGCGGCCTGCAGGGCGCATCTGAATACGAGGCGCTCGTGGAGAAGCCCGGGTCCGCGACGCTGGGCATGCCCGCACAGTCCTCGGCCCACGGCCTTATCATCCTGCTGCTTGTCATCGGTAACGTCGGCTACATCGTCTCGCGCCGGAAGGCGAAGAAGTAGATGCTACTGAACATCATCGGCACCTGGGTCGCGGCCACGCTGACCATCGGCATCCTCTCGTTCCTGTACAAGGATAATCCGCTGTACAAGGCAGCCGAGCACCTCTACGTCGGCACCTCGGCCGGGTTCGCCATCATCTACTCGTGGGCTTTCGACGTCTATCCGATGCTCGTCGAGAAGTTCAACACCAACATCGCGGCCCACAATCATATCGAGGCGTGGATTCTGCTCGTCCCCGCGGCGCTGGGAGTCATGCTGCTCTCCCGCTCCAACCTGACCCTGCCCGCCCTCGCCGCGCTCAGCCTGCTGATGCTCATCTTCCGTCAGTTCAGTTGGATTCTCATCATCCTCGCGGTGATGTGCATCGCCATGTTCATTCCCACCCTCGTGAACCCGCGCATCGAGTGGGTCTCGCGCTGGCCCATCGCGTTCACGGTCGGCATCGGCTCCGGCCTGGGGATAGCCGCGGCAATCCAGGGCTTCCTATTGCCCCAGATTTCCGACACGCTCCGTCCACTCGTCAACGTCAACAACATCGTCGTCTTCGTCGGCTGCCTTACCACGCTCTTCTATTTCTACTTCTCCAAAGAACACAAGGGCGCCCTGGGCGCAGCATCGCGCGTCGGCATCATCTTCATCATGGTCGGATTCGGCGCGTCCTTCGGCTACACCGTGATGTCCCGTATCTCGCTGCTAATCGGCCGATTCTACTTCCTGTTGCACGACTGGCTGCCGATTATCCGCTAAGTGCAGTACCTGGTTCCTGGTCCCAAGTCCCTGGTCCCGAGGCTTGTGCTTGCGCTTGTGCTTGTGCTCTCCGCCCAGGCCCAGGACCAGCAGCCGCCGCTGACCCCGGCGCCCGCAGTTGAGATACCGGCCGAAGAACTCTGGCTGAAGCTCACATCGAGCTCGGGCCGGAAGAAGCTCGACCTCGTTATCGCCGACTTCAAGACGCCGGCCGGCACCGACGAGAAGACCGCAACGCGGCTGCGCGACATCCGTTCGGTCTTCATCGCCGACCTCAAGTTCTCGCTCCAGTTCGCCTTCGAGGAACCGGACTCGGGCCAGGCCTTCAGCTTCGTCACTGACGAGAAGAAGATCGACCTGAAAGGCTGGGGCACGACCGGCGCGCAGATTCTCATCTGCGGTGACCTGGTCACAAAGAAGTCGGGGCAACAGGTGCAGCTCCGGATGTACGACCTCGACGTGAACCGGCTGATTGCTACCAAACCCTATCCTCTCTCCGAGCAGTGGCGTTGGCTTGCACACCTGATGGCCGATGAAGTAGTGAAGCTGCTCACGCCCGACGACGGCATCAGCCGCACGCGCATCGCGTTCTCGCGCGCCCTCGGCCGGGAGACAAAGGAACTCTGCGTGGTGGACTACGACGGCGCCGGTCTGAACCAGCTCACCAGTTCCGGCGGGCTCAAACTCTACCCCGACTGGGCCCCATCCGGAGCGGCGCTCGCGTACTGCACCTACGGCGAGCGCACTCTCGACATCAAAACCCTCACCCTCGGCTCGGGCCGTTCAAGCCTGATCAGCGACCGCACCGGGCTGAATGCGACCCCGGCATGGTCCCCTGACGGCCGTACCATCGCTGCCTCGCTCGGGTTCGAGGGCCAGAACGAAATCTACCTGATGGACCCGAACGGCAAGAACCTGCGCCGGCTGACCAACAGCAAGGGCATCGACATCTCGCCGAGCTGGTCACCTACCGGCCGGCAGATCGCCTTCGTCTCCGACCGGACCGGCTCCCCGCAGGTCTACGTGATGAACGCCGATGGGACTGACCTGCAGCGCCTGACCTTCGAAGGAAGCTACAACACGTCGCCGGCATGGTCCCCGCGCGGCGACCTGATTGCCTTTGTCCAGCGCCAGCCCGGCGGCACCAACCAGGTCTGCGTCACCAACATCACCGGCGATACCTACATGCGTCTGACTTCAGGCAGGAACAACGAAGACCCATCATGGTCCCCCGACGGCCTGCACATCGCCTTCGCCTCGAACCGCGCCGGCCAGTCTGAGATTTGCACGATGGACTGGACCGGCGCAAACCAGCGACGTGTCACCGACGTCAAAGGCGCCTACTCGCCGGCATGGTCCCCGCGCCTGACGCGCTAGCCGGGAGGTAGCGGTTAGTAAGTCGGGCGTCCTGCTTCTTGCTGCTACCTGCTACCTGCTATCTGCTACCTGCTGCTTTGCCGCTCTCGGTCTCGACACGCTGCTTCTCAAACCGCACGAACGTATCGTCATCGTCGCCCCCCACCCGGACGACGAGGTTATCGCCTGCGGCGGGCTGATCCAGCAAGCGCTGGGGCTGGGCGACGAGGTCTGGGTCGTGTACGTGACATCAGGCGACGGTTCCTGGCCTTCAGCCTGGAAGGTCACGGGTAGCCTGTTTCCGGGACCCGAGGAGTATCTCGAACTCGGCCGCGCCCGAATCGAGGAAGCCAAAGCCGGCGCGAAGGTTCTCGGCCTCGACACAACACACCTGGTCTTCCTCGGTTTCCCGGACGGCGAACTCGCCGACCTCGTCTTCGAGCATCAGAATGACGAGATAGCTCTAAAGTCACACCGCACTCGCCTGGACCGCAGCGCGTACGACCCGCTGAGGTTCGCCTACCGCGGCCGAGACATCATGCTGGCCATAGACGAGCAGGTTGTCCGGCGCCACGCTGACCGCGTCTTTCTTCCCCACCCACTCGACGCGCACCCGGACCACTGGGCGACGGCCGCGTTCCTGCCCGCGACTCGCGCGTCCGGTCAACGCATCGACCCGCGCGGGCGCGCGCTCACCCTTTACTACATGGTCCACCGACCAGGCTACCCTAACCGATACGGAGATGACCTCCTCCCACCCGACGAACTCGCCGGATCCGGTCATCACTGGTACACGCTGCCTTTGTCGCCGGCCAGGGTCGCGCGGAAACGGGCTGCGCTCAAGGACCACTGGAGCCAAACTACGACGTTCGGTCCGGACCTGTACCAGTACGTCGCGTGCAATGAGTTGTTTGACGTGCCTTTACCTGACAGCGGGGTCGCCAGAGGCGACGCGCCGGCGGTCGGGTCCCTGGTCCCGCGCATTGACAGCGTGGGCGCCTGCCTGTCCCCTATCGGGCACTCGACCTTCCGGCTATACCTGCCGGATGCACCAAGATCCGGTTGTGACTATCGGCTCCACATATGGTCGTCCGGCCCGGCCTTGATCGACCGCACCATCGACCTGAAGGAAGATACGTCAGAACAGTCGTGTGCCGGAGCCGGGCGACTCTCTGCGGATGCCCAGCTGAGAATCGCCGACCCTGTATGCGTCACATCCGACAGCGGCTGGACCGTGTACGTACCGAGCAGATGGTTCAACGGGATGTTCCTGGTCTACTTCACCTCGGATGTACGCTGGAAGGGAAACCTGCTGAATCACTCAGGCGTGGGCTGGGCAGCCCCAAGCTGGTACTAGCGGCCAATCAGTTCGCGGTAGAATGCAACCGTCTCGGCTGCCACGCGCGGCCATGAGAATCTCTCCTCGACGCTCTTCCGCGCGGCCCGCCCGAGTCGCTCGCGCAGCGCTCTGTCCGACACCAGCCGCCTGAGCTTCTCGGAGAAGTCGGCCGGGCCATCGGCAAGCAGTCCGGTCTCGCCGTCATTGACCAACTCTTTGACGCCCCAGCGCCCGAACGCGACCGAGGGCAGGCCGCAGGCCATCGCCTCCAGCAGCGATATGCCGAACGCCTCGCCTCTCGATGGAAAGGCGAACACGTCGAGCGCATTGAGGAGCGGTGCGACGATGTTGAACGGCTGGGGCTCAAGTAACGCTATCGTGCCCGACGACGCCTTCGCCCTTGCCTCGATGACCGCCCGCAAAGGCCCGGGCCCGGCCAGCAGCAACCTCGCGCGGGACATGACCGAAATGTCTGACATTTCGGATCGTGTCCCAAGCCGACCGCGACGCAGTTGCTCGAACGCATCGAGCAACATCGGAACACCCTTGGTCGTGTGCAGCCTGCCGATAAACCCGAGCACGACGTCGTCGTCGGAATAGCCCAGCTCCCTGCGCAGGCGTCGTCGCTCTTCAGGCATGGGTCTGAACTCGTCCGTGTCCACGCCGTTAGGTATGACCCGCACCGGGCCGGCAAAGCCTGCCGACTCCTCAGCGCAGGCCCGGCTGACTGCTATCAGCCCGTCGGCGCGCCTGGTCAGGTGCCTGGTCAGGGAAATCAGGAAGGAACGGGCAATCGGGGGCTTGTTCCGCAACATCGAGTGCCTCGTCAGCACCGTCGTGATGCCCCGGCGTCGCGCCGCTGCCAGGGCTTCATACACAAGGTACGAACCCTCGCTCTGGCCATGAACGATATCGAACGCGGCACGGGACATGACCGAATTGCGCTCGGGCAATTCGGATCGTGTCCCAAGCCGACCCGGTCTAGGGTCGTTCAGGAACCGCTTGAACGACGACACCATGCGTGGGTCGATGGCGATGTCGTGCTCGCGGAAAACGAGCAACCCGCCCGCCAGCCGGTGAACCGGAACGGGCGATTCCACCTGCTCGACAACCGGGTTCGTGATTGGCGGCGGCTTGTGAGTCACCACCACCACATCGTGCCCCAGCCGCTTGAGTTCCGTCGAGAGATAGAGCACGTGGTTCTCGACCCCGCCGATGGAAGGCAGATAAGCGTCGGTGACGATGCAGATGCTGAGCCGCTCGGGGTCGGTCATCCCTGCAATCCTACGCCCGCCGGCCCAAGAGTCAATCCGGCGACGCCGCGTCAAACGGTTTTCCGACCCGATTCTCCGGATGACCCGGTCCGAAATCGGCAGTCGGGAACCGGCCTTTGGATTTGGGTCTCAGGACCTCCCGCGCTCGCCGCGGGCTGACTGCTTCCTGCTAACTCACTAACTCGCGCCTACGCGGACCTGATACGCACGTAATTGGGAAATGTCCCGACTTCTGGTCCGGAAATACGCCACAGACTATCAGGCTGCTACAGCCTGAAGTTGGTCACGAGGCGTCCGTCCACGCATGCGGCCGGCCGGAAATGGAACGGGTCCCGCTCCGTGAAGCGCGTGAAGTACATCGCTGCCTCGGCACCGACGCCGAACCCGAAGCCGTCGGCCTCGGTGCGGACCGCCAGTTTGGAGGCCGTGCCAATTGGATTGTCGTCGAGAATCCCGTTGAGCAGATAGAGCCCGGCCTCCACGTACACATCCGACGCCATTCCGTAGAGCCCTCCGTACCTCCTCGGACTCCGGAAGATGGTCCAACCGACCTCGACCGGCAAGATGCAGTTTGTCAACGGCAGCATCGAGATGAGGGTTGTGCTGACGCGCGCTCGCTGGTACGAAATGCTCACCTTGAGCAGCCGTGAGTCACCAAAGTCCAGATGCTTAGCGCCCAGAGCACACACGCCGATTCTGAGCAACTCGACCTGAAGATAAAAGTCGTTCCTTTCCGATAGGACTGGACCGGATGGCCCCGCCGCAGCGACGCCAGCCAGAACCAGAGAGAAACACAGGAATCGAATTGACATCACGGCCAGACCATCCCTGTCATGGCTGGATTCTAGGACTCGCGGGCGGGGATGTCAAATCGGCGGGCGGAATCTGCCAAGATGTCCCGAAGCCTCCCGAAATAGAATGCCTGTCCATGATGTCTCCCTGTTTCCTCCACGAGTCTCATTCAATACCTCCAGTTGTTCTAAGGCCGCAAGTCGTCATCCGTCAGCCGCTGAGGGTCCTCCGTTGCTCCCACGCCTCCATACATACGGCGTAATGTCAGCATCGAGACTCGCATGGCTTCGAGATGGTCGCGTTCAGCCTGGCGCTTCCTGCGACGCCGCTCGCGGGCTTCGGCTCTCTCCCGGGCCCTGGCTTCATGCAGGGCCTGCCGCAGCGGCACGACCGTATCGGGGAGGGACCTCTTGAAGCGCCTGAGGTACTGGCTTTCGATTTGCACGGCCAGCGATGGCTGCGTCAGCGCCTGCTCTGCATCGGCGCGCGCCAGCAGTCGCTTCGGGTTCATTCTCAGCTCGCGTGCCATCTGCACCTGCGCGTCGGTCAGGCCGTGCAGCCGCTTCACCTTGGTCCACTGTTCGAGTTCAACGGATTCCTTCTTCACGCCAGAGCACTCCGGATAACCGTCATGAAGCGATTGCAGGACTCGCGGACGGGCGTGTCAATCGGACGCGCGGCTCGCTCAGCGCTGGATGACGACCTTCAGCATCTTCACCGACCCCTGACCCCTGGCCCCTGACCCTTCTCCTACGAAGTACACGCCGGGCTTCGGATTCACGGCCCTCCGCCCCATCGCGTCGAACGCCACCGCGCCGGCCGGGAGGCTGCGGATGACCGTCGCGGCCAGCTTGCGGCTTGAGGCTTGCGGCTTGGGGCTCTCCGCGACTCCCGACGTCGAGTCCCGCAGAACCGAAATACTGGAAGTGAATTCGTTTGCCACGTAGACCCGGCTCTGCACCGGGTTCCAGGCAAAGGCCGAGGGCCCGTGGCCCACTTCGATGGTCGTAAGTACTCCGTTTGTTGCGCCGTCAATCACGGTCACGTCATTGCTGGAGTAGTTCGCGCAGTAGACCTTATTGTCCTGAGGGTCGTAGCTAAGTGCCACGGGGTATTGGCCTGCGGCGACGGTGGCGATGACCGAGTTGGTAGCTCCGTCAATCACAACCACACTGTCAGTCGTGCAATAGACCTTGTTGTTCTCGGGGTTGTAGCAGAGCGTTGTTGTTCCACGTCCAGCCGGCACTGTCGCGATAACCGAGTCTGTCGTGCCGTCAATAACGGTCACGTCGCCGCCGTCCCGGTTCGCGCAGTAGACCTTGTTGTTCTGGGAGTTGTAGCAGAGGGCACCGGGCCAGAGACCGGCGGCGACGGTAGCGACGACTGAATCAGTAGCGCCGTCAATTACGGTCACGTCGTCGCTGCCCCCGTTCGCGCAGTAGACCTTGTTGCTCTGGGGATTGTAGCAGAGGGCACCGGGCTCACCGCCGACGGTCACGATAGTGATGACTGAGTCAGCAGCGCCGTCAATCACGGTCACTTTGCCGATGTCGGGATTCGCGCAGTAGACCTTGTTGTTCTGAGAGTTGTAGCAGAAGGCCCGCGGCGCCACCGTCCCAACGGTGGCGACTACCGAATCGCTCGCACCATCAATGACCATCACGCTGGCGATGTAGTAGTTGGCGCAGTAGACCTTGTTGTTCTGCGGGTTGTAGCAGAGCGCCAAGGGCTCCTGCCCGGCGGGAATGGTAGCTATGACCGAGTTGGTCGCGCCATCTATGACCGTCACATTGTAGTCGGGGATCCAGTGGTTCGCGCAATAGACCCGGTTGTTTGTGGAGTTGTAGCAAAGCGCACACGGGGCAGAACCAGTGTCCAACTGGATCGTGGTCTCCAACCACTGTGCCTTGACGGCTGACAGCAGACAGCTCATGGCTAGCAGCACAGACGCGTACTTCATGGCACCTCCTAAGTGTCTGTCACCCAGACCGAAGTGGAGGGATCTTCCCTGAGAGCTCGTTGAGCCATCGGATGGCACCTGCGAGGACGCCGAGAGACTCGCTCCGCTCGCTCGGAATGACGTCAAACGCTTCACGGAACCTCCAATATGCATTATTATCGGCCCTTCGCGCCTCTTGTCAATGGCCGGATTGGCATGGAGCGTAGTGCGCGGGCGGAGTCCGGCAGCAAGACTCCGCCCGCAGTTCGCTTCCGAGCGTGTCCCCTGTCTAGTTGAAATTCGTAGCAGCCCCACATCACTTTAGTCAGCCTTCCCTGCTTCGTCAATCTCTGCCGGTGACACGGCTCGCTCCAGTGCCGCCAGCAGTGCGGCGATGTGCCGATGGCCATCCACTCGGCGGAAGTGCTGCTCGACATGTAGCAGCCCGGCTACACACCAGCGCCAGCGCATCATCCCGGGACGCCAACGCTTCACTCGGCCCGTCACCCGCTCGACTACACTGAAAGCCGACTCAATCACATTGGTGCTCGCCAGCGTCTTGCGCAGGTTCGCATGGACGCCCAGCCGCACCAGTGTCAACGTCTCATCCATGCCCTCCCGCAGGCTGGCCGCCGCATCCGGGTTGATCCCTTCCAGCCAGACCGCCGCCTTCTTGAGCAGCGCCAGCGCCCGATCGTAGTCCGTCTTCCCGTACGCCTCGCCCAGACGCCGGGACAGTTCCGGCCAGTAACCCTTCGCCAGATGCTCTTTGACGTTGCGTTGCTTGTGTACCTGGCAGCGCTGGATCAGCGCGTTACGACCCCAGACGCTCTCGACCGCGGCCCGCAGCGCCTTCGCACCGTCCAGCACAAACAGCGTCGGTACGTCGGTCCTCACACCCCGCTCACGCAGCGACTCCAGCAACTCATTGCATCCTGGGCGTTCTCGGTCGCGCCTTACCGTAAACCCAGGATGTGCTTCTCGCCGGTAACGGTTACGCCCAGCACCGCTAACATCATCTCCCGGGCAAAGCTCTTACCATCGATCATGATGGCGACAAACCGCACTCCATCCCAGTGCCGCTCGCAGAACTTCCGGATGCGGTCGGCCATCACCCGCACATAGTGCCGGCTGACGCTGGACCGCTTCACTCC
>JAPLUO010000356.1 GCA_026397595.1 Caldifarciminota bacterium | reverse complement strand
GCTAATGGCGTTGCTGCGGTCCTATCACCAGCGCGGGCGCGACCTGAAGGACCTGCTGGACAATATCGAACCCTGAGGGGGCGACCCCTTATCATCACACCACTATCCCAAACAACCGGTTTGCAGCTTTCGATTTCTCTGTCTTGAGAAGACTCTGCTTGACGGCAAAGTCGGTGCTGAGCCAGCCGTCCGCCCGGCCCGTGGCGGACACGGTAGGCCCGGTGAAGTAGCCACTCAGTGCAAACTGTGTATTCGTACGCGCAGTAACGGAGACGTTGGCCGAACTGCTCCACGTTAGGATGCGCCTGCTGAGGTCCTGGCCGAACAACTTGCCCTCTTCGCAATAGTAGTAGATGTCGCCGGCAAGGTAGGCGCTCAGCCACTTGTACGGCATCAGGTTCGCGGACAACTCAACGCCCGTCGAGTAGTCCCTGCCGACGTTCTGCGCGGTGTAGAGCACCGCGCTCGTGTCCCCGGTATACATCGCCGGCACCCATTGGAACAAGTCGCTCTTTACCCGATGGTACACCTCACTGGACAAGTAGCCCGCCCCGAGCGGCAACTCGCCGCCCGCCTCCCACGAATTCGTGTATGACGGCTTCAGTTCAGGGTTGCCAACATCTGCGCTGTGCTCGTCGCTCCACACCTCGAAGGGCCGCAGATACGACATGTCAGGCCGGTCGATACGGCGCGAGTAGCTGGCCATTACCTGCCTGCCCGAACCGAGGTCGTAGCTCGCGTGCAGGCTCGGGAAGTAGTCCCAGCGGCGGAGCGGCCACGCGCTGTCGGTGTCGGTGACCTTTACGAGGCGCGTGCCGTACTCGCCCCTGATGCCGGGCTGGATGCCGAGCTTGCGCCAGTTCCACGTGTAGGTCGCGTAGAGCGAGTAGATTTGCTGTTCGGTCACATAGGGATGGCTCGAGCGCGCGTCGAGGTCCCATGTTCGCGCGGTAGTGTCGTATTGGTAGATGCGGTAGTCCTGTCCCGTACCCTCGAGCCGGCTCTGGAACCCGGCCTCAAGCTTATCCTTCTTTCCGGTCGGCAGAGTGTATCCGAGATCAAGCGTTGCGCGGCGTGTCGGGCCCGGCTTGTCGGTACGGCGTCCGCCGGTGGTGTCGGTTCCGGTCAGTGCGAAGTCCACATGTGAGGACGTGTAGCCTGCCTCGTTGTCGACAACATACGCAGTCGCTATGAACTTGTGTCCGGTCGTGTCAAAGAGGTGCTCGTAGTCGGCAGTCACGAAGTAGAAGCTCCTGGTAGAACGCGAGCTGAAGTCGGTCCGGTAGTGCCGCGACGAATCGCCGGGAGTATGCTGTTCGATGACGTCGGAGCCGCCCCATGTGAAACCGTTGGAGCCGCCCAACCGTCCGGAGAAGCCTACCTTGTCGCGCGGGCCGAGTGAGAGTTCAAGCCCGGCCCGAGCGTCACCCAACTTCCTGTCCCCTCTGCCGATACCGCTGTCTACGGTCAGGAACGTATCGTCGACAACGAAGATGCGCGAATCGTAGCGGTGATTCCAGTCGGACTTGAAGCCAAGGACGCTACCGCCCGCATACATACTGGCGATCCCGCGCCGAAGACTGAGCAGCGTGCTGCCGCTGGCGCCGCGCGGGTCCGCGCTCGCGTTCACCAGCGCGCTGGCACCGCGTCCCTTTCGTCTCTTCAGCACGATGTTGATGATGCCCGCATCGCCGTCCGGCTCGTACTTGGCCGACGGGTTGGTGATTATCTCGATCTTGTCGATCATCACGGCCGCAGTTTGCTTCAGCACCTCGCTCGGACCGAGCAGCGTGGGCTTACCGTCAATCAGCACCTTGAAGTTGGAGCTCCCGCGCAGGGTAACGTTGTCCTCGATGTCGACTCTCAACGACGGCACGTTGCGCAGGGCGTCAACCGCAGTGCCCGAGGCCGCGCCGGGAAGCCTGCTGACGTCGACGACCTTCTTGTCTACCTCGTAGCTGACGATCGGCCGCTCCGCCGTCACCTCGACGCCCGGCACCGGCACCGTCTTCTGCTGCAAGTCAATCCGACCTAGCTCCACCGGGGCCGTTCCTGCGACCTCGACCTCTTTCACAACCTTGTCCCCGTACCCGATGAACGAGGCCTCAATGTAGTAGCGGCCCGATTTCACGCCGGCGAGCCGGAACGCGCCCTTCTTGTCGGTGACTGCGCCAGTCACCTGCGCGCTGTCCGGCAGCGAGTAGAGCACCACGTTGGCGTACTCTATCGGCACCGCATGCACCGCGTCGAACACGTGCCCGGTGATTGTTCCGGCTCTCTGGCCCGCGCCCGGCTGTGCCGCAGCGATGCCGGCCAAGCACACCACGAGGGCCCAGCACGCGGTGCGCCTGTCCACTGGCTAGCGTTGCGGGCCGCCGGCGCCGCCGGTTCCTTCCTGCTCAACTCCCTCGCCCGCGCGCATTTTCGGGTCGAACTTGAAGTTGTTGAAGTTGTAGCTGAACGCGAGAGAAACGGTCATACCCTCGCTCTTGTACGATGAACGCGTAAGGAAACCCGGGCCATCGCTGTTCCAGTGTTGAATCCTGGAGCCGAGCAGGTTGCTCAGACGCAGGGTAACGGAAAGCGCGCGGTTGAACAGGTTCTGCTTGACCGCGAGGTTGGCGCCGAGCCATCCGTCCGACGTGCTCGTGGCAGTGACGCTCGGACCCGAGTAGTAGCCGCTGAGCTGGACCTGCGTGCTTGTGGTCGGACGAAACGTCAGATTGGTTGAGCTGCTCCACGTCAGGGTTCGGCGGACTGAATCCGAACCGACCAATGCCACATATTCACGGTAGTCGTAAACATCGCCGGTCAAATACGCGGTGAACCACTTGAACGGAGAGACATTCGCGGTCACCTCGCAGCCGATCGAGCGGTCGCGCCCGACGTTCTCCGCAGTCTGCAGCAGCGCGGTCGTGTCTCCCGGATACTTGGTCGTGATCCACTCGAACATGTCGCTCGTTGTCCGGTAGTATGCCACAGCCGACAGGGAGTTGGCACCAAAGGGCAGTTCGCAGCCCGCCTCCCATGAGTTGGCGTAGGACGGCTTCAGTTCCGGGTTACCCTTGCTTACGGTGTGGTCGTCGTACCAGACTTCGATCGGCCGCAGGTACCAGGGGTCGGGCCGGTCGATACGGCGCGAGTAGCTGGCCGTCACCTGCCGCCCGGAGCCCAGGCCGTAGGTCGCGTGCAGGCTGGGGAAGTAGTCCCAGCGGCTCATTTTCCACGTCGTGTCGATACCGGTGACCGAGATAGCTCGGTCACCGTACTCGCCCCGCAGCCCGGGCTGCAGCCCAAGTTCGCGCCAGCTCCATGTGTACGTCGCATAGAGCGACTGGATGTACCGCGTGCCAGAATAGGGGTGGCTGGAACGCGTGTCAGGCACCCAGTCTCGTACTGTCGTGTCGTACGTGGCGACGCTGAGATCCTGGTCCGTACCTTCCAGCCGGCTCTCAAACCCGGCCTCAAGCTTGTCGCTCTGCCGCACGGGCAGCGTGTACCCGAGTTCAAGGCTCGCACGGCGCGTCGGGCCCAGTTCTTCGCTACGGCGCCCGCCGGTGGTGTCTTTTCCGGTCGAATCCAAGTCGACATTCACTGATTTGCTTCCGCCGCCATTGCCGACCACGTATGCGCTCGCTGTCAGCTTGTGCCCGGTCGTATCAAAGAGATGCTCGTGGTCGGCAGTGACGAAGTAGAAAAGCCGCGAGTAACTCCAACTACCGTCGGTCCGGTAGTGTCGCGTGGAGTCGCCGAGTCGATCTGCCCGGTCGGCCGCGCCGTTGGTGCCGCCGTCGAAGCTGCCAAACCGGCCTGACACGCTCGACTTGTCGCGCGGGCCGAACGTAAGGTCAAGCCCGGCTCGGCCGGCTTCGGTTTGGCCGGTCCATCGGCCGGTTCCGGCGCTCGCTCTCATCAAGGTATCAGCCGCACTGAATATCCGTGTCGTATCCTCTGAACTCCAGTCGGACGTGTACCGTCGGACGTTCCCGCCGGCATATACGTTGGCGATTCCCTGTCGAAGGCTGAGGAGCGCGTCGGCGCCGTAGCGGCCCTTCAAGTCCGCGTTCGCGTTGACGAGCGCGCTGGTGCCGCG
>JAPLUO010000282.1 GCA_026397595.1 Caldifarciminota bacterium | reverse complement strand
AATAGAACAGTCTCCCGACTTGTCAAGGAGGAAAAGCGAATAGGGGCCGGCCGGACTCATGGTGCGCCCATCGGCCCACCTCCGCCCCTGTGCTTGACTTGGCCGCCTCCTGCCCTAGAATCCGGTTGTGGAAACCGTTATCGAGAAAATCGGCGCTTCAGCCGGCAAAGAAGCAACCCTTACCGGCTGGGTCTATAACAAGCGGTCGTCCGGCAAGGTCCGGTTCGTGATTCTACGCGACGGCACCGGCGTCATCCAGTGCGTGTTCCTCAAAGGCCAGGTCCCGGATGCGGCGTTCGAGTTGGCCGACTCGGTCACGCAGGAATCGTCAGTCGAAGTCACCGGCCTCGTCCGCGAGGAGAAGCGCGCGCCGGGCGGGTTCGAACTGACCGCCACCGACCTGAAGCTCATCAGTCTCGCCGAGCCCTATCCGATTACGCTGAAGGAACACGGCGTCGAGTTCCTGATGGAGCACCGGCACCTGTGGCTGCGCTCCGCCCGCCAGCACGCGGTGCTCCGTATCCGCTCGGAAATCGTCAAGGCGATGCGCGACTACCTTGACGACAACGGCTTCGTCCTCGGTGATACACCCATTCTCACGCCGGCCGCGGGTGAAGGCACGACCACGCTCTTCCCGGTAGACTACTACGGCGAGCAAGTCTACCTTGCGCAGACCGGCCAGCTCTACAACGAGGCGATAGCCGCCTCAGTACGCAAGACCTACTGCTTCGGCCCGACCTTCCGCGCCGAGAAGTCGAAGACCCGCCGCCACCTGATGGAATTCTGGATGCTCGAACCCGAAGTGGCGTTCCTCGACCTTGCCGGCGACATGGCGCTGGCCGAAGAACTGGTCGCATACGCGGTCCAGCGCGTGCTGGAGAGGCGCAAGCCTGAACTCCTGACGCTTGAACGTGACACAACGAAGCTCGAGGCGGTCAAAGCACCGTTCCCGCGTATCTCCTACCTGGATGCGGTGAAGCTGCTGCAGGATAAGGGCAAGGAAATCAAGCCGGGCGATGATTTCGGCGGAGATGAGGAGACAGTGCTGGGCGAGGCATTCGACCGGCCGGTGATGATTCACCACTACCCGGCGGCAATCAAGGCCTTCTACATGAAGCGCGACCCGCAGGATACGTCTCTCGCTTTGTGCTTCGACATGATTGCGTCTGAAGGCTACGGCGAGATTGTCGGCGGCTCGCAGCGCGAGGATGAACTGGCAGAACTCGAGAAGCGCATCACCGAGAACAAGCTGCCGCCTGAGGCTTACCGGTGGTACGTGGACGTGCGTCGGTATGGTTCATTCCCGCACTCCGGGTTCGGGCTCGGACTCGAACGCACGGTGGCCTGGATTTGCGGGCTAAAGCACATCCGCGAGACAATTCCATTCCCGCGCATGCTCGAAAAGGTTTACCCGTAGGGGGAGAACATGCCTGAAACCAAAGCCGGCACTGTCACACACTACTTCGCCAAAGTCGGAGTTGCCATGACACAGGCGACCGACGGCCCGATTTCGGTCGGGGACAAGATTCACATCAAAGGGCACACGACCGACCATACGCAGGTGATTGAGTCGCTCCAGTTCGAACGCAAGCCGGTTCCCAGTATCGAGGTCGGGCAGGAAGCCGGCGTGAAGGTCGGCTGCCACGCCCACGAGCGTGACGAGATATTCAAGGTCACGGATTAGTTGTCCGCAACATCGGTGAAGGACTCACAAGGAGACATATGGCAAGAAGCAAGATAAAGGTCCGCCGCATGCGCCACCGCCTGGTAATCAAAGCCAGGCGCCGCAAAGACGCGCGTAAGCTCGCGGCCAAAGCCAAGCCCAAGCCCAAGCCCAAGCCCAAGTCCTGACGCGGAAAGGGCCGGCGCCGACCCGGCCCTGCCCACATTGAGAAAGCTATTCCTCGCGCCATTCGGCGCGCATGACGCTACCGAGCGTGTGCTCAAGGCAGCCCTCGAAACCGGGGTCGAGCCG
>JAPLUO010000426.1 GCA_026397595.1 Caldifarciminota bacterium | reverse complement strand
GCTTCTGAACATCCCGGCAGACACACGCTACCTGCCCGAAGGCGCGGGAAGAAGGGCCTTGGTTCCCGGTGGGTCACCGGGCGTCGGCGCCTACATCGGGGTTATGCCGCCGGAAGACCGCCGGTTCAATCGCTACGTAATCACGCTCTTCGCCCTCGATACCGTGCTGGCGTCAGACAGCACACCCTTCGAGATTCAGCGTCTTGAGCAACTGGCCGCCGGCCACGTGCTGGCCAAGGCCGAACTCATGGGCCGCTACGGCCGCGGCAGACTCACGAGGCCGCGCTGGTGGTAGGACATGGAGGCCAGAACCGCCCAGGCTGCCATCCGGTCATGCCGCGCCTTGACATCGCTCAGAAATATGGGAAGTGTCCATCGCGGTTCCTAATGGACGAAGAACGTCATGACTATGACTGCGACTAGACTGACAGCCAGTCCGCTCATGCAGCCCCAGCGCAGGTAATTCTCGGCTTTGGAGTGTCTGCCGGTGTCTGGGGCGGGAGGCTGGTGCTCACACACGCGCTCCATGCTGTCGAGCCAAGCGACGTTGAGTCGAGCCGTGTCAGGTGTGGCCGCTGACTCAGCCCAAACGAATGCGTCACCCCTAACATCGTAGACCGTGTAACTGTTCTCAGAGTAGTATGGCATTCCATATATACAGCCGCCCGACGCACTGGTTATTGTGCGTGGGGCAGCTTCGACATTTGTGACCCCATCGACGCCCACGGCAGCCGCCTTGGCCTTGAGTGCTGTGATGTAATCAGGCATCCCGCCCTTTAGAAGAGGACTCGTAGGTTGCAGGCAGTCATTTGACGGGGGAACCACAACAATCGACCCAACGACTCTGTATGGTCGCGTCGGGTTATTCGGCTTCATGTAGACAACAACGGCGGCCGTATCGATGGTTCTGTATGGATACCGATATCCGATTGCCACGAATGTGGCAACAGGTGCACCACACCCTGCGAGCACCACAACCACGCACGCAAAGCACAATTGCAGCTTCACTTGAGCCTCCTTTGATAGTTCCACCAGGTCATGTCTGTAATGTGGCGTTTGCGGATACACAAGCCCGCCGCTCGACCAACTCGACCACCCGGTCATGCCGTGCCTTGACAGGCCTGATAAATGTCGCGTCCCAGTTTCCCTAGTAGTCTCCCATCTCGACGTTGTGATGCCGCACTTCCTGCACGTTTCGACTGATACGGTCGCGCAGGGCTGCCAGCGCCAGACGGACCTCAGGGGAGTTCCGGTCCCAGTGCCCCCAGACGGAGTCCTCGTCAGACTTCATGTGCTTCCACACAAAGTCGGGTACCGCGTGGGGACAGACCCGGATGTCGACGAGGCCCTCGGCCCTCTCCAGCAGCCCCTTCTGGACCAATGAGACGGTATCAGGGTCCGTAAGCCCAAACGGGACAGATTGGCGGCTGTCAGTCAGGCAAAGGCACAGAATCAGACGTTCGCCATCTGACAGCGCGGAGAGGAGTGACTTGACAGCCCGCTTGGCCGTCACGCGTCTCAAGGCGTCGGACGCTGGGGGTACCACTAATTGCACGAGCCAGAGAGCAAAGACGAGTAACGCGGCCAGCCAGAACCATCCTCTCAGCGAGTGCAGTATTCCTAGAGGCGCAACCGAAGGGCTGAGCCCGGGCAGCAGCGCGAGGGCGATAAACGCTAGCCAGAGCCAGAACAGGATTCGAGGCTTCAAATCGGCGAGAGTCTTGACCCACCAGCGACATCGAGTCGGACCATCAGTGCCCTTTCACAATCATGGTCTCCTCATCTGTCAATCCGTTCAATCACCAGCACCTCCATCTGCGTGTCTTTGGCGGCAATCTGGCTTCGGACGGCAGAATCCTCCTGAGCAGTCTTGACCTTCTGACGTGGCAGCCTGCTACTCATCTTTTCCGGACAACTCCCGGCTTAGCTGTCGCCAAGCCGCTTCAGGGGAAACGGGCAGATTCAGGCTTCGGTGGTTCGCGGCTGCAGTTGAAAGAAAGGTGTTCTTTATCTGAACAAGGTTCATTCCTAGTTCTCGCTGCAAGTCCTTGACGTCCTCCAATATCATGGGAGAGAGCCACGCGTCACCGGGGCGAAATGGCGGAAACTCCGCTGACACGGCCAGGTCGTCCATGCCAAGTAGGTTCTCGGGGTCGTCCACGCGCACCACGTTCGCAGGGCCGTTGAGGTCAAGGTAGCATGCCTCAAGATATGCCGCGAGTGATGCCTTCTTCCTGCCCAGCATCCGAAGCTCCTTGGCGAGCTGCAGTTTCGCATTGCAGTAGAGACCCCACTGCCGCTGATCTCTGTACACAGCGAGTTCGCGGTTGGCCAGTTCCAGCGCGACTTCATGCCCTGTGGGTTCGCGGCTCGTTGACCGCAGCAACTGCGTCCTAGCCTGCTCATATCCGGGAAGACCCCTGAGCCTCGCGGTCTCCTGTTCGCTGTGATGATCGACCCATTGTTGCTCGATGACAGCAGCTTGCGCCTCTGTCACAAGCACCTTCGCTCGGTCGGCCGGTCTTGTCCGCACGTAGATGAACTGACCGCAACTGGGGCACTTCTTCTTGCGAACTGGCATCATCTCTAGTCGTTGCTGGCAGTGAGGACACACTGGTTCCGTGCACCCGACGTTTATCCCGGTCGCCCTCGTTTCTCTTCTGTGCTGCACGGGCGTAGCCGCTACTCTTCTGCCAGTCAGGAATCGCCAAGCCTTTCTCAGGATAGACGTATCAAGGGGGGAATCAGGGGCAACCGCCGTCTTCAGGCCCGTCTTCTTTTCGTCTAGGGGAGAGTAGTCAAGCTCGTTCGCATCAACCAACTTCACGCCGCAGTAGAGGCAGACACCGCCTTGCCAGCACTTTGCCCAAGCGGTCCTCTCACGCTCCATTGGTTTCCCGAAGCGCCGTCCGCAACTCGGGCAACACTTCACTTCAGTTGTGCAGTGCGGAGTAGCATCTCTGGTCCCTGAGTCTTCCATTCCTACTCTACTCCAACAATACGGATCTCCTTTTCTGTCAGTCAGTGCAGATCAGCGCCAGCGCGTCAATCTGGTTGTCGGCGGCGGCGATCTGGCGCTGGAGGGACTCCTGCTCGTGCGGCGTCTTGGCCTTGGGCAAGTCCTTGTGCAGCTTCAGCATCGACTCCACCAGTTCGCCCATCTAGTCATGCGGCGGCCGAACCTTGGTTCACGACGCCTCGACTTCCTTCGTTGTCTCGGTCTGAATCAACTGCACCAAGTCTTGCGCTGTGACCTCCAACGACGCCAACGGTCCCCGTTTGGACGCAGTCTTAGCGTACCGCGATACGTCGATTGTCATGATGAAAATGGTCTTGCCATTGTGGCAATGGAAGGACACAGACTGTTCCTGTGCGTCTAGCACGAATTTCACGTCTCTACCCGAGGTGTTGAAGAGCACTATGTAGCCGAAGGGCTCATTGTAGTCGCGTGCGTATGTGTAGACTTGGTTGAAGGCACTTGCGAGGTAGGTCTTTGCAGTACCTTCCCCGAAGACCTTGGTGTCTGCCACCAGGCGGCGGTCGCCGGTCTGCGCTGATACGAGGTCGGGCTTGCCAGATGCCGAGCGAGGTTCGACGGAAAAATCCAAGCCTTGGTCGTACAGGTACTCATACATATGCTCGGCGAGATTCCTCTCGGCGCGGCCCGAGTCTGCAGTGGCCATTCGGAGAAGCTCCTCACTCCGGAACCACTCGCACTTGTGCTTGTAGCGTACGAGCAGACTGAGTAGGAGCCTCTGGTCGTCGAGTTGTTCATCCAGGTATTCGGAGAAGGGTTCCAAGAACATCACGCGGAAGTTCTGTAGCCAATCTTCCAGATGCCCGCCACCGTATGCGATTCCGGCCTCGCGCGCGGCCCTGTCATCGTCGGACTGCGCACACTTCTTCAGCACAAAGTACCCGAGAGCCGCGCTTTCCTCTTCTCGGGGGAAGGCTAGGCCCTTCCGCTTCAGCACCTTCTCGGCTTCACCCTCTATCAACGGATGCCGTCGTGCCAAGTCACCTGCAACCCCCGACAAGAGGGGCTGGGCCTCAAGGAAACCCCAGAACTGTTGCAGGAACAGGTGCAACAGGTTTGGAGTGGCTGTGTTCAGCCGCCGGATACGCTTCTGCAACTTGTACCTCAATGACTGGACCAGCTCAGTCTGCATTACACCTCCCATATTCTAGTTCCGCTATCCGAGCGCCGACAACGGCGTCTCCAAGCCCGCTCGACCATCCCGTTCATGCCGCAGGAACGAGAGCATCCGGAAACTTGTCCGGCTGTGGAGTGGGTTGGTCGGCAGAGCTCTTCCGTATTCTGAGTGCGAGGGTCTCGCGGTACTCCCTGGCTTCCGCCAGCTTGGTGAACTCCACTTTCAGTCCCTTCTCCTCGGCTATCGTCTCAAGCTCCGGCAGGCTTACGTGAAAGAATTCCTTCCGGTCGTTGACAAGGTTCACACGCCGCGCCTCGAGCGCCGCGTGCAGAGTCTGTTCGACCTTCGGTGCGTTGTCCGAGTATATCATGGCGTGCACATCGAAAGCGAAGGGAACCGACGCATCCCCAAGCTCATGCACCCGGTCGATGGGCTCGAGTCTACGGGTCATCCCGACTTTGAACATATCCTCACCGAAGGAGCCGACATTCGATATGACATAGACGTGGCCTGACTTCGTAATCTGAGCCCGGGAAATCGCACGCGCCTTGAGCTCCTGTGCGGTTTTGAGCTGCACTTCCAGCGCGCCTATCTTGGCATTGAGGTCTTCGACCTCTTTGCCGCTTGCCGCCGCCATCTCCGCGCGAGCCTTCACAAGGGCTTTCTGGTAGTACGTTTCTTCCTTCTCCGCATCCTCGCGTGCACGTTCAGCCTCGCGCTGGACACGCTCTTCCTCGCGCATCTCCTCTTGTATGCGTCGCTGCTCCTCCTTTTCTTGGTGGAGCTTCTCTTGGTATTCGTATACAAGCCTGAGTTCATCATGCTTGGCGTCCCGGTACCGGTCCGTGATGACGATATGGTGCGATGAGCCGAGTTTGTTTATCGCGTCGAATGCGCGACTGATTCTCTCTTCCATCACATTGATGTTGTTCCATCTCGCCTTCGAGACGGCGGCATCGCACTCGCCGTTGAACGCTCGCAACATCAGCTTGGAGTATAGCTTGGTCATCCGCTCGCCTTCCTTCGTGCTGCCCCCGACCGTCCATTTGGTAGAGCAGGCTGTCGCGTGGCCGAGTTTGATGAGGTCCTTCTCGACTTCGACAACAGCCTCTAGTTTCGCCCGGTACTCGTCCGAGGTCGCGAAATCGTAGTGTGGTTTGTAAACGCCATACGACTGCAGGTCCACCGATTCTTCCAGCTTAGCAATCTCTGCCTGTAGGCTGTCATAGATGGCCTTGTGTTTGGCGTACTCGTCGTTCAGGGCGGCGGTCCGGCTGCCATGTTGTTTCGCGAGTTCCTCAAGACTTGCCTGAAGAGATGAGAGCTTCGACTCCCTCTTTCTTATCTCCTCATCGCGGTCGATAATACCACGATACCGGTCGCGCAGCATCCGGGTGTCCTTGCGACATTGCGATAGCTTCATGATGAGGAAGACAGTGGCACAGGCGGCCAGAACGAACGCTAGGATCGCGACTATTAGCATGCGGCCTCCTCGGCTATCTGCATCGTTGTATGGCTAAGCATGGTGCGGGCGGTTGCGGGTTTGTCGGTCTTGAACGGGCGGAGGCGGCAGTCGTA
>JAPLUO010000098.1 GCA_026397595.1 Caldifarciminota bacterium | reverse complement strand
CTTGGCCAAGTAGACCCAGAAGTCCTGCATGCCTGTACCGGAGCGCGCTAAGTGCTGTTTTCCGCACACTACCGGGTCATACGTCTCCACAACCGCCCGACATTGAAGCACTTGCGTGATGAGCAAACCGCATAGTCATATAGAAGCTTGAGACTAACATCAGACCGGAAGGGACCGAACCAGGGCTGGAGGGCTATAGAAACCCAAGCTTGACAGGCGGCTCTTCATAGAAGTGTCCCGAGTTCTTCCCTTCGCTACGCTGCCTCCAGCTTGACAGAGTCCCTAAAACGGTTAGCGTCCCCGATAATCCCCCGTCTATGTTCCGCTCAACCAGCAGGCGCAGCCGCTCTCGCAGTCTCTTGGCCGCTGCCTCCTTGTCGAACTTGCCGGTCTTGTCCGCCGCCGGAATCTCGAAGAGCGTTTCCTGCACCGGCCCGACCGGCTTCTCGCCCTTGGTCGTCTTCTCTTCGGCCTCCCTGCGCTGCTCGAACGCGGCCGCCTCCTCGCGAACCAGAGTGTCCACAACCTCGTCCATCAACTGGTCGTTCGACAGGTCAGATGTGAACATGACCTCCCTGCCCTGCTGGAGCCGGACAAGCACCTTGTCCATATCCACAAAGTCGTGCTGCACAGGCACAGTCTTGACCTGTCGCAACTCCGACTCGGGTATCTCCCGGAACCGGAACAAAGGGCTGTTCTTGGCTTCAGCAATCAGCCGGGCGTACTGGTCGTGCGAGACAATCTCAAGCTCATCCAGGTCGGACACTCCCGTCGGCACTCCGAACGGCAGTCGAAGGCCACGACCGATGGTCTGCTCCGTCAGGATGTCGCTTATCGATGCCCTTAGCGGGATAATCGTGTACAGGTTGTTCACGTCCCAGCCCTCTTTCAGCATGTTCACGTGAATCACAATCTCAACTGTGCTGGTCGGTTGCTCGACCTCCAGCAGCCTCTGCACATTCTCATCGCTCTCCGCGCCGGTCTTACCCGAGTGAATCTCGATGACCTTGCCCTTGTACCTGCCCTCGCAGAAGGTGTCTGACTCCACCAGTGCACGGACCTCACCGGCATGCGTCGTGTCCCTCGTGGACACGAGCACGAACGGCTTGACCTGAGCGTAGCCGTTCGCGGCGCAGTATTCGGCCAACTGCCCTTTCTTCATCTCGTGCCGCGCCATGCCGTCGAGCAGCTTCATCCGCTCCATCTCCTCGGCATCCGATGTCGTCAGATTGCTGCGCGTTATGACAGTTGGCGTCTTCACGAACCGCCCGATGGCCCGCGCCAGCCCGAACTCGTAAATGACGTTCTCTTTGTGCTCCGGCGTTGCCGTGAACTCAAGACCCAAGGCCGGCTTCAGGCGGTTTATCGCCGCGAGAGATTTCACGCCGCGATACCGGTGGCTCTCATCCATGAGCACCACCAAGTCGCCCATCTGCTGGAGGATACTCGAGAAAGCCGCTCCCAGCGTCTCGTTGAACTTATGGAACTTGAACTCAACGTCGGTCCGCGTGAATATCTTGCCGATGTTGAAGACGAATACGTTCGGCCGGTCCGGCTCGAACAGGCTGGCCTGCTGGCTGTAACGTAGGTAACTGTCGCCATCGTACACGGCCGGTCGCGGGAATTCGGATAGGCCCATAAACATGTACTTCGGATGGCTCGGTTCCAGTTCGGCCCGCAGCTTGTCGTAGATGGTCATTCCAGGGGCGAGGATGAAGTAGTTACGATAGCCCTTGGTCTTCCATAGGTAGTAGACGCTTGCGCCCATCAACCGCGTCTTGCCCACGCCAGTCGCCAGAGCGAAACAGAACGACGGAAACTCGGTGTCGAACTCGACCGGCCTCGCCGCCCGGCTTTTCTCGCTCGCCTTCAGGCCTACGGCCTTAAGCGAGGTCGTCCTAAACTCCAGCCCATCCGCGATTTCGTGCAGGACTTGAAGCGACTCGGCCTGCGGCTCGCGCAGGCTCATGTATCGGGCTATCTGGTCTGGCAGGCTCATGTGCTCCCTCCGGCCCTCGCTCTCACCGAACTGGACAAGTTGTACGCGGTGACTACACTCAATACAGCCTCATCTACCATGTGTAGAAAGAGCCCTTTCGCCGTCCTTCGGGGCGGCGATTGCATTTCGGGTGAAATCAGCTTGACAACTGGCGCCATGTCAGTACCATAGCTCAATGCGGATCTCCGCAGGTGGACAGCCCGCAAGGGCTGGCGTGAAACGGACCCCGCGAGGGGTCGTTTCATTTCTTGACAGCCGCCAGGCTTACTGTTACTCTGAGCCGACCGGAGACTAAAATCGGCGTCATACCGTGTGAACGCTGGTCTGCGCACTGGCACTCCTATATCTCCGGTGTGGATTCCAAAGGTTCCGTCCCGGTGACAAGAGCCCAAGGGGCTCTCCCGCAAGGGTAGCCGGGGCGGTCGCTTTCGGTTCGGCTTTCGGTTCGGCTTTCGGTTCGGCTTGACAGCCGGCCCTCGACGGCTAGAATGAATGCAGCTCATCTACCTTGTGTAGAAGGAGTAACGGCATCGCTCACAAGGCGGTGCCAGCTTGTTTGAAGGCCTCATACTCTGGCTGATCTCCTGCCGTCGTTGCGGCTCATTCTGGTCCGTGCTGGGCTTGACTCAGGGTCAGGGCAGGATATCATACAGTTGCAGGCATGCGCGGGAACCACCTCTGGTCGTTCGTAAGGACGGCAGCCCCATGCGGGCGGGATCCTGAGGCCCGGGGCACAACTGTCCGGTTATAAGTCGAATAGATTCAACTGGTTAGCGCAGACGTAAGTTTCTATTGGCGAGCGATTCTCTGCAAGTAGTTGATACAGCGGTTCTTGC
>JAPLUO010000238.1 GCA_026397595.1 Caldifarciminota bacterium | reverse complement strand
GGCTCTGGGCATCGAGATGCGAGAACTGGAGATTGACGTGGTCTGGGCCGGCCGGCAGTCCGGTCTTGAAAACCGGGTCGCGGTCGAGCATGGATTTGTCTTCGAACCGCTGGCATCCGCCGGTTTCTACGGCAAGGGCGTCGGAGCTAAGGTCAATGGGGCATGGCTGCTTTGTCGCGGCTTGTTCCAGGCCATCGCGATGCTGCGCCGGATTTCGCCCTCGGGAATCGTGGCCACGGGCGGGTTTGCGACCGCTGCCCTGCTCGCAGCAGCCGGGTTTGTCGGCACGCCGTTCTTCCTGCTTGAGCAGAACTGCATTCCCGGCCGCGTGACCCGATTCTTCGCGCGGAGTGCGCGGGAGTCGTTTCTGGCGTTCCCGACCGCCAAGCCCTTTCCCGGGACCCACAGCGTGACCGGGAATCCATTGAGGAAGGGGTTCAGGGGTTCTGGGGTCCAGGGGTTCGGGCGGGAGGACGACGGCAAGACGGTGCTCTTCATCGGCGGCAGCCTGGGTGCTCAGGCGCTGAATCTCGCGGCCCTTGACGCGGCAGCAGCGCTGACCAATCTGAACTTCATTGTCCTGGCGGGCCGGCGCGACTATGAATTCGTCCGGTCCCGGGTCCGTTCCAAGAACTGCGAGATTGTCGAGTTTACCAGCCATCCGGAAGAACTCTACCGAAGGGCGACCATCGCAGTGTCCCGGGCAGGCGGGGTTGTCCTTTCGGAACTGGTTGCTTTCGGCATTCCTGCCATACTCGTTCCCTTCCCATACGCCATCGACCGTCACCAGGATGCCAACGCGGGGTATCTTGCATCGGTCGGGGCTGCCTCAGTTCTGAACCAGAACCGCCTGTCCGGGCTCACCAGCCTGGTCCGCACGCTGATGGACGACGTGCCGCAGCGGCGCCGGATGGAGACCGCCGCGCTGTCCGTGGCCCGGCCGGACGCGGCCCGGACGATTGCCAGGAGGGTACAAGCATGTTTGGCCGGCTAAAGCGGGTTCACTTCGTCGGAATCGGCGGGGTCGGCATGTCGGGCATCGCGTTCGTGCTGCGGAACATGGGTTTTGAGGTCTCGGGCTCGGACGCGAAAGAGAGCGAGACCACGGTGAAGCTCGCCCAGGCCGGAATCAAGGTGGCAATCGGCCACGATGCGACGAATGCCGCAGACGCGCAAGTCGTGGTCTATTCCTCAGCCGTTCACTCGGAGAACCCCGAACTGGAGTATGCGCGAGGCAGGGAGATTCCGGTAATCCGCCGGGCCGAGATGCTGGCCGAGTTGATGCGGATGAAGTTCTCAGTCGCGATTTCGGGCAGCCACGGCAAGACGACGGTGACGTCAATGGTAGCGCACCTGATGGAGCGCGCCGGGCTTGACCCGACCAGCGTTATCGGGGGCCGAATTCTCGGTGCTGATGCCGGGGCCAGACTCGGTCAGTCTCAGTACCTCGTTGCCGAAGCGGATGAGAGCGACCGTTCGTTCCTTGCGCTCTATCCCGTCATTGCCGTCGTGACCAATATCGAACGCGAGCACCTTGATGTATACCACGACCTCGCCGACATCAAGCGTGAGTTTGTCCGGTTTGTGAACCGGGTTCCGTTCTACGGCGCGGTCATCCTTTGCATGGACTCACCTGCGGTCCGGTCAATTCGAAGCCGGGCCAAGCGCCGGGTCATCACCTATGGGGTCGAGAGCCAGGCCGATTTCCGGGCCAAAGACGTCCAGTTGTACGGATTCTCGTCCGCGTTCACGTTGCTCTATGGCGGCAAGGACGTGGGCCGGTTCAATCTGCCCGTGCCGGGTATGCACAACGTGGCAAACGCGCTGGCAGCCCTCGCGACCGGCAATGAGCTCGGCATTGGCTTTGAAGCAATGGCGCAGGCGTTGGCTGTCTTCTCCGGAGTCCACCGCCGCCTTGAGAAAGTTGGAGAGAAGAACGGCATTGTTGTGTACGACGACTACGGACACCATCCAACCGAGGTCAGGGTTACCCTCGAAGCCCTGCGCCATGCATTTCCCGACCGGCGCATCCTGGTCGTGTTCCAGCCGCACCGGTATACGCGGACCCAGGCGCTGGTCGACGAGTTCGGCACGTGCTTTGCCGCGGCCGACGAACTCATATTGACGAAGATATACGCGGCGTCCGAGCCCGAGATTCCGGGTGTGGACGCGACGCTGATTCAAAGGGCGGTAGAAGCCGCGGGCAAGCCGGATGTCAGCTACGTGCCGGAACTTGCCGACGTGCCCGACGTGCTGGTCAAAAAGCTGCACAAAGGCGACGTGGTCCTGACTGCGGGAGCAGGCAACATATGCACGATTTGCGACGAGCTATTGGCGAAGCTGTAGCCGGCTGTGCTGCCGAAGTCAGGGCCGACGAGCCTATGGCGCAGCACACCACGTTTCGCGTCGGCGGGCCGGCTGACGCCTGGGTTCGCGTCAATGACCGGCAGGCGCTGGTGCGCGTGCTTCAGTTCTGCCGCGCCGGCGGGGTGCGGTGGTGGCTGCTCGGTCGGGGCTCGAACGTGCTCGTGTCAGACCAGGGCCTGCGAGGCATCGTGATTGGCCTTGGTGGAGAACTGGCTGGAGTCAGGCGACAGGGGACAGGGGACGGGGGACGGGGGACGGAACTCGTGTGCGGTGCAGGAGCAGCGCTGGATGCGGTGGCTACCTTTGCTGAGCAAGAAGGGCTTGTAGGCGTCGAGTTCCTCGCCGGCATACCGGGGACAATCGGCGGCGGACTGCACTCGAATGCCGGGGCCTTTGGCCGTTCGCTTGGGGATGTTACCTCAAGCGTGACCGTGGTTGACCGTGACGGAAACGAACGAGAACTCACCGGCACCGAACTGCGGCGTGAATACCGGCAGCCGATGATTGACGACGGACTGGTCGCAGTAGATGTGACGATCGAGCTTCACCCGGGCGAGCCGGAGCCGGCCGCCAGAATCCGGGAACAGCGTTGGGCAAAGCACCCGAAAGAACCATCAGCCGGGTCGTTCTTTCGGAACCCGGAGACCGGGGACCGGGGACGGGGGACGGGGATAGGGGGAAGGATTCCCGCAGGCGAGATGATTGAGCAGTGCGGGTTGAAGGGCAAGGCGGTGGGTGGAGCGAAGGTGTCGGAGAAGCACGCCAACTTCCTCGTCAACACGGGTGGGGCGCGGTTCGCGGACGTGTACGAACTGGCCCAAATCGTCAAAGCGACCGTTGAGCAGGAGACCGGGATTCTGCTGGATGAAGAAGTGCAGTATCTGCCGGGCCGGGATGAAACCAGAGGCCGGGGTTCGGGGGTTCAAGGGTTTGAGGGTTCGGGTCTCGGACCGAAACCCCGGAACCCCGGAACTCCTGACCCCTCACCCAAGAGGAGGTAGCATGGCAAAAGCGAGGCGGACCGTAGCGATTGACATCGGCAGCACCAAGGTTGCCTGTGTCGTTGCCGAGACCGACCACGCCGGTAAGACGAGCGTCGTCGGGTTTGGTACAGCAGCGCCCGACGGGTTCAAGCAGGGCGTGGTCATCAATCTCGACAAGGCAGCTCAATCGGTCGAGACGGCAATCCGGCAGTGCGAGCAGATGGCGGGCGGGAAATTCCGGACGTATCCGGCCTTCGTCGGTATCGCCGGCGAGCACATCAAGTACCTGAACGGCACGGCGGCGGTTCCGGTACGCAAGCCCTCGCGCGGCATCAGCCCGCGCGACGTGGAAGACGTCATCAAGCAGGCCCAGACCATCAGGTTGCCGAACGACGAGCAGATTCTGCACGTGGTTCCGACTCAGTTCATCGTTGACGGCCAGAAGGGCGTCAGGAACCCGCTCGGGCTGTTCGGGGTGAGGCTGGAAGTCGAGGCCCTGCTCATCATCGGAGCAGTGACCGCGGTCGAGAACGTCTACCGGGTCATGGAACGGCTGGAAATCAAGAACCGCTCGCTGGTTCTGCAGTCAATCGCCAGCCTGTACGGAGTCTGCGACGAAGAAGACAAGGACCTTGGCGTTGTGCTTCTTGACCTGGGCGGGGTAACCGACGTGTCCATCTACCGGGACGGCGAAATCCGGTTTACCAGGCTGCTGCCGGTCGGTTCGGTCAACATCACCAAGGACGTTGTCATAGGCCTGCGTACGACCTTCCCGCAGGCCGAGGGACTGAAACGGAAGTACGGCGCGGCCATGGCCAGCCAGATCGAGAAGGACGAAGCGATATCGGTCGAGGACGCGTCGGGCCGTGGGCCCAAACAAGTATCGCGCCGGCTGCTGGCCTCGGTGATTCAGCCCCGGGTCGAGGAGATCCTGACCCTGGCCGATGCAGAGGTCAGGAAGTCCGGCTTTGGTGAAGGGTTGTCGGCCGGGGTGGTTTTGACCGGCGGCGGCGCGGGCCTGAGCGGCGTTGACCTCGTGGCCGAGCAGATATTCGGCATGCCGGTCAGGCTGGGCCGACCGGACCGGCTGCCGGGGCCGTCGGAGATGACCAAAGACCCCGGCTTTGCGACGGCCGTCGGCTTGATTCGCTGTGGTGTCGAAGGCAAGGCCGCGAGTCAGTTCCCGGCGCCGGGCTTCTGGTCCGGAGTCGGTGAGGAAGTCAGAAGCTGGTTCTCATGATCGACAAGTGTCTAAGGTCGATTGTCGAATGTTGCACCATGGCAAGGGCAGCAGATCGTCAATCGGAAATCGTAACTCGGAAATCCGCAAGAGGAGGCAACGAATGATCGAGCCGGTAAAGGAAGAGAGGAACCTGACCCGAATCGGCGTGTTCGGTGTCGGTGGAGCCGGATGCAACGCGATAAACCACATGATTGACGCGGGGCTTTCCGGAGTCGAGTTGCACGCGGTCAATACCGACTTGCAGGCGCTCGGCATGTCCCTCGCGCCGAACAAGATCCAGATCGGCGCTCAGCTCACCGGCGGCCTGGGTTCGGGCGGCGACCCGAACATCGGCAGGCAGGCGGCCGACGAGTCAATCGAGCTACTCCGCGAGGCCCTGACCGGCTTCGACATGGTGTTCGTGGCTGCCGGCGAGGGCGGCGGCACCGGCACCGGAGCGGCTCCGCTCATAGCCGAGGTCGCCAAGAAGAACGGCGCGCTTGTTGTTGCCGTCGTTACGAAGCCGTTCCAGTTCGAAGGCAGGACGCGCGACCAGAAGGCGGCAAGCGGCGTCGAGGCCCTGCGGCCGTACGTTGACACGCTGATCGTGCTGCCGAACCAGCGGGTGCTCGCGGAGTACGGCCAGAAGCCGTGCTTCGAGGCCTTTCGGCTGGCGGATGAGGTCCTGCTCAATGCGGTGCGCGGCATCTCCGAAGTCGTCATCACCCGCCAGCTCATCAATATCGACTTCGCGGACGTGCGCACGGTGATGTCCGAGCGCGGTGGCGCGGTGATGTCGGTCGGGATTGCCTCGGGCGCGGGCCGGGCTTCGGAAGCGGCCCACCGGGCCCTGCAGTCGCCGTTGATTGAGGACGTCGTAGTCGCAAGCGCGCGCAAGATCCTGCTCAACATCTCCGGCGACGACTCGATGACCCTGAACGAGGTTGACGAGGCGGCGACCACGGTGTTCCACGCGACCAACGGCCAGGCCGACGTGCGCATGGGCGCCGCGCGCAACAAGGCACTGCGCGACAGCATGAAAGTGACGATGATTGCCACGGGTCTTAGCGAGCCGCTGCCCAAGTTCGACGAGGTCAGCGACCTGCTGGTTGACATGGAGCTGTTCCCGGCCACGAGACGCCACGTCGGCAAAGAGGGCGTACTGGTAATTGACCGGAACGACCTCGACATCCCGACCTTCATCCGGCGGCAGATAGATTAGCTTGAGGGAAGTACAAAGTGGAAGGTACAAATGACGAAGGACAGAGGACGATTCCGGAGTCCTTTCTTAGTCCTTTAGACTTCCTTCTTTAGACTTCTCAAGATTTCCGTACCGGGGTAAAGCCTCCACCCCTGCCCGACACGGGGCGGCCGCAAGGCCGCCCCTGTCGTTTCGCGCCTCGCATTCAGGTGGGGCGCAGGTCGAACGGTCGGGATGTACTCGGATGCCTGTCGGCGCTCGCTAATCGTCACTCGTCAATTTGCCCGATTCCGGAACAGCTTCACTTGCGTGAAAAGAGCCGGAGGGCCGGCAGCCAGCCCTCCGACTGTTCTCTCCGGGTTGTCAGCACCGGCCGTTAGCTGTTAGCCGTAAGCCGTCTTACGGTGCAATCGGCGCGGCGATGTTGAAGACCTGGGTCCGGATGGCCTGCAGCACGGACTGCGTCAGACCTCTTGCGGTCCACTTCGTAATCAGGACCGCTGCTTCCTTTGCCGCCGATTCACCGGACATTTCGGTCTCGTGCGTGATGTGCCAGAGCTCGCGCCCGAAGTCGAGGTAGAACGGGTACTGAATCACCGATACTCCCGAGGCGTCGCACGTCTGCTTGACCTGAAGTTCCATCGAGACGATGGAGACAATCTGGGCCTGCACGTGCTCGAACATCTTCGGCCGCTTCAGATCCAGCACCGTCTTGATCCGCGCGGTATCAAACCCGATGTCCCAGTTCGCTATCCGCCTGGTTGGTTCATTGTGAGCCATGATAATCACCTCCTCTCTGTGGCAGGGTTCGCAGTCGCCACTCGGCCGTGCCGGGTTGGCTGCCGCTTCCGGCTACGGCTTTTGGGACGGTCCACTCTGGATGTCCCTCTCCGAATTGTCAAAGAAC
>JAPLUO010000023.1 GCA_026397595.1 Caldifarciminota bacterium | reverse complement strand
GGGGTCGCCCCCTAAGCAGCTTTCGAGTTAGCTTTCGAACAAGCTCTTGAACGAGGTTTGAATTGAGGTTTGAACCGAGCTTTAGAACAAGGTTTGCCGCGAGCTTTTCCGCGAGCTTTGAACCGAGCTTTGCGAGGAGCTTTGAAGCGAGGTTTGAACCGAGCGATGCGCCAAGCGATGAACCAAGCTTTGACCGATGCTCTGAAATGAGCTTTCAAATGAGCTCTTGAACGAGCTTTCGACCGAGCTTTCCGGTGAGCTTTCCGGCGAGTTCTGCAAAGAGCTTTCGCGCGCCCGAAGCGGGTGCGGGAAATCACAAATCACAAGCCCTAAATCCCAAACCAGAATCTGCGTCATCTGCGTAATCTGCGGATAGCCCACGCGCTTGCGCGCGAGTTTCCAGTTCCCAGTTTCCAGTGGCGGAGGCTGAGAGATTCCTCGATTCGTCGGACTCCCTCGGAATGACAGAACTCTTGGCGTACTTGGCGGTTCTATTTCGGTTTCCGTGAATTCTGCTTGACTAATAGCCGTCTGCGCGGACACTTACAGTGTGGAGAAGTTCGTCCAGATGGTAACCACGACCGCCAGCCGTGCTGCTGCCCGTCACATCGCCAAGGCCGTGGTCAAGCGTCGGCTGGCCGCCTGCGTGCAGATCGTCGGCCCGATTGAGAGCACCTTTCGCTGGCTGGACAAGGTCGAGACCGCACGGGAATGGTTGTGCCTGATGAAGACGACCCAGGCCCGATACCGCGAACTCGTCACCGCAGTCGAGGCCATTCATCCCTATGACACGCCGGAGATAATTGCCCTCCCGATTGCCGCCGGCAGCCGTCGTTACCTTGACTGGCTGGCGTCGTCGGTCCGCCCGCCCTCCGCCGTTCGCAAATCGGCAGTCGGCAATCGTAAGTCCACGAAGGGGTCCTCTTGTCTCTGAGGGACCTCATCTCCGAGTTGCAGAACCCGGACCCCGTCATCCGGCGTCGCGCCGTGGAGAGACTCGGCCACATGGGCGGCGACGAAGCCGCCGGCGCCCTGGTGCTGATGCTGAAGGACCCGGACGATAGCATCCGGACACTGGTCGGCAACGCACTCGCGGCTTTCGGCTCGGACGCGGTCGAGCCGTTGTTGCGGTATCTTGCGACGTGGCAGGGCCCGGTCGACGCGGTGGTGCCGACCCTGCTCGGTAAGCTGCGCAGCGAACGCGGGCTCGACTTCCTGGCCGGGCATCTCTCCGACCCGGAGGCGTCGGCCCGCGCGGCCATCGCCACCGCGCTCGGCTGCATTGGCTCCGAACGCTCGCTTCCGCTGCTGCTCGAACTGCTGCGGGACATGTCTGCCGACGTCCGAATTGCCGCGGCCCGGGCCCTCGGCGAGATCCACAGCCCGGCAACGGCGGACGCCCTGCTTGACGAGATGGCCGATGAGAACCCGGCGGTGCGGACCGCGGTTGCCGAGGCCCTCGGCCGCGTCAACAGCCAGAAGTCGGTCGACATCCTCTCCCGCGCCTGCACCGAGGACCCGGATGCGAACGTGCGCAAGGCGGCGATGGCCGCACTCCGCCGTGTCAGTACCTGGGCGGTCACACCCCTGATTCGATCGCTGGCCGGTGACGAGCTGGACGCGCGCATCCGCGCGGTCAGCCAGTTGCTGGACCAGGGCAAGGTCTCGATCCTGCCGCTGATAGAACTGCTCACCAATGAAGAACCGACGGTCCGAGCCTCGGCCGCGGAAGTGCTCGGCGCGCTCGGCGACGCGACCGCGATCGACGCGCTCATCCAGGCGCTCGACGACACCGACGCCCGGGTCCGGCTCTCGGCGACCAACGCGCTGGGCCGGATCAAGCACAGCCGTTCCGCCTCAACCCTGGCCCGCATGCTTGGAGACCAGGACAACAAGGTTGCCGCCGCCGCCGCCACCGGGCTGGAGAGCTTGAGCGAACTCGCCATCGACGCGGTATTCGATTTGCTTAACCACGAATCGGCCGAAGTGAGGGTGCGGGCAACCGACGTGCTGGGCCGGCTCCGCCACAAAGGCGCCTGCGGCCGGCTCATCCGCGGCCTGGCCGACAGCGTTTCGTGGGTGCGGATTGTCTCGGCCCAGGCGCTCGGTGAAATCGGCGAAATCCAGGCCGCACCGGCGCTGATTGCGGCGCTCAAAGACCACGACCCGGTGGTCCGGGCGATGGCGGCCGAGGCGCTGGGCAAGCTGCGCGACTTCCAGGCCACTATGCAGCTCCTCGGCGCGCTCAACGACGAAAATGACCTGGTGCGCATCAACTCGTTGCGCGCCCTCGGCCAGATCGGCAATCCGGCCGCGATTCCATTCCTCGAGCCCGCGCTGGACGCACCGGAGCCGGACGTGCGCTGCGCGGCGATTGACGGGCTGGCCTCAATGCGCGTGACCGGCGTGCTGCCAAGACTGCACAAGATGGCGCGGCACTGGCCGATGGGAAAAGAGCCGAAGGAAGTCAGGGAGGCGGCGGAGCAGGCAATCGCTGCTCTGGAGAGCGCGCTGGCACGGGAGAACGCGCTGGGTTTGAAGCCCGAGGAATCGGACGAGAGTTAGCAGGTAGCAGGTATTACGCCGAGCATGAAATGTTTGACAGTTCTTGATGTCACCCCTTATACCCCTGTCACCCTGAGCGTAGCGAAGGGTCTTTGCACTCGAAGATTCTTCGGCGTCGAACGCCTCAGAATGACAAACATTCCCTGCTCTCGTTAGTAGCAGGTAGCAGTTGGCAGGTAGCAGTTAGGAAAAGAACACTCCTAACTCCTAACTACTCCTCAAACAGAGCCTTCGAGTAGGCTTCCGGGTCAAACGGCTCGATGTCGTCGAGGCTCTCGCCTGTGCCGGTAAATTTGACGGGCACACCCAGTTCCATCACAATCGGAATCAGCACGCCGCCCTTGGCCGTACCGTCGAGCTTGGTGACGACGAGGCCGGTCAGCCCGAGCTGTTCGTTGAACGCCGCGGCCTGACGCAGACCGTTCTGCCCCACGGTTGCGTCGAGCACCAGCCAGACTTCTTCCGGGGCCCCGGGCTTCACCTTCGCGCAGACCCGCTTTATCTTGACGGCCTCGTCCATCAGGTCCTTGCGCGTGTGGAGCCGGCCCGCGGTATCAACCAGCACGACGTCCATCTTCTTCAGTACCGCCTTCTGGATCGCGTCGAACGCAACCGCGGCCGCATCCTGACCCTGCACCGACGAGACAATCTCGACCCCGGCCCGCTCCGCCCATATCCCGAGTTGCTCGGCCGCGGCATCGCGATACGTATCCGCCGCGGCGACGACCACCCGCTGACCCTGGTCGGCAAAGAGGCGGCACAGCTTGCCGATGGTTGTGGTCTTGCCCGACCCGTTCACGCCGACGACCATCACGACCAGAGGAGGGGATTGGGGACTAGGAGCTAGGGACTGAGGTGGGGATAACAGCCTCGCGATTTCGGTCTCGAGCACCTCGCGCCGGTCCCCGGTCGCGCGCTTCACCTTCTCCACCAGGATCCCGGTCGCCTTGACCCCGACGTCGGCGGCGAGTAGCGCCTCTTCCAGTTCCTCGGTATTGGCCGCGACCAGCAGCCGCTGGAACACCTGGCGGGTCTTGGCGAGACCGCCCGCCAGTTTCTTGAAACCGGCTCCGATTCGAGCGAATGGATTCACGAACTAGCTCGCAGCCGACCAGGAGAATAGCGAAGGGGAAAGGAGAAAGTGGAAATGGCAAAGTGCGGAGCGCCTGCTCTGCGGCCCGGACTCCGGAATCCCGGGATCAGGTCGCGACGCAGGAACGTCGCGGACTTGGGATTTTCCACTTTCCACTTTCCACTTTGCCTTCACTATTCCTAATTCACCATTTCCGTCTGCTGTGTCTGCCGCCGGTAATCGGCCAGGCTGACAGACACGAGCGTCGAGATGCCGGGTTGCTCCGCGGTGACGCCGAACACGACGTCGGCGCGCTCCACGGTCAGGCGGTTGTGCGTAATGATGACCACCTGGGTCTTGTCCGATATGCCCTTGAGATAGTCGGCAAAGCGGCCGACGTTGGCGTCGTCCAGCGGAGCGTCCACCTCGTCGAGGAAACAGAAAGGCGCCGGCTTCACCCGGTAGAAGGCAAATAACAGCGACACCGCGAGCAGCGCCTTCTCGCCATCGGAGAGCTGTTCGAGCCGCTTCGGATTCTTGCCTCGCGGCTTGGCGATGATGCCGATCTCCGATTCGAGCGGGTTGGCGTCGTTCGTCATCACCAGGTCCGCCTCGCCTTCGAGGAACAGGGCCTGGAAAATCTCGCGGAAGTGGCCGCGCACTTCGCTGTAGGTGGCGGCGAACTGCTCTTGCGCGTGCCGGTCAATCTCGGTCAGGGTGCTTTCGAGGTTCAACTTGGCGGCGGCCACGTCCTCACGCTGCACCGTCAGTTTCTCGAGGTCCGACTTCTCCTGCGCGTACTCCTGCGCGGCAAGCGGGTTCACCTGCCCGAGCGCTTCGAGTCGGTGCCGGACCTGGGCCAGCCGTTCCTCCGCGCCCTCCATCGCTTCGGGCTGGAACGCAGCGATGTCGGTCCCGTAGCTGGCCTTCGCCTCTTCACTGATGGCGGCAAACCGCTGGTTCAACTCGTAGAGCTTCAGCCGCTGCTCCATCAGGACGTTCTGGTTCCGCTCCTGAGACTGGCGCAGCTCGGCGAGGTTAGCCTCAAGCGCCTCCTCGGCCCGCGCCAGCTCGCCGATGTGCAACTTCCCGGTCTCGGCGTCGAGGTCGGTCAGAATGGCACGCGCCCGCTCAATCTCGGCGGCCCGTTCGCCGATTTCCTTTTCCAGCCCCGCGCTCTCGGCGCGGTTGCGCTCCGTCGCCACGGCGTAATCCTGCAGCCGACGCCGGCCGTCATCAATCTGGCGCTTGGCAAACGCGTTCTCGGCCTCAAGCCGGGACCCGACCTGCCGCGCCTCGGAGAGCTCGGCCAGCGCCTGCGACGACAAATCCAGCCCGGCCTTGACCTGCTCCTCAAGCTTGCGCGCGTCCTCTTCTGCCTGCTTGAGCGCGCCGGCCCCGGCCTGGGTCCGGGTCTCAAGCTCGCCGCCGGCGGCGGCAAGCGCGGCTCGTTTCTCCTCGGCTGCCCGCATCTGGGCCGCGGCTGCGTGCTGCGCGGCCCTGAACCGTTCCACGTCCCGGCCCAGCTCTTCACCGGTCGCGGCGACCAAAGCCAGCGAGGCATCGAGCGATGCCTTCTCGCGCCCCGTCTCACCGACGTCGAACTCGACCTGCCCGATTTCCTTCTCAAGATCCTCGCGGCGCTTCACCAGCGCGGCCTCGCTCTCCGCTATCCCGGTTAGCTCCGCCTCGACCGCGCTGAACCGCTCGCTCTTGTCGTGAATCGCCCTGCCTGCGCTCAGCCGCCCGCTCTCCCTGCCTTCAATCACCAACCGCCCGTCGGAGAACCGACACACCCCGTCCTGCGTTACAAACGACCAGGCTGGAAACTGCTGCGCCAGCCGGCCGAGCTCGCCGGCGCTCGCGGCCACCAGGCAACCGTTGACCAGCGCATGCAATGCGGCCGGCGCCTCCGGCTTCACCTTGACAAACCCGGACAAGGGACCGGCGATGGAGCCATCGGATGGCAGGGGGCAGGGGGCCGGGGGTCGGGGGCCGGGGACAGAGGCGAGGAAACCGAAGCGCAGGTCAGGATGCGCCTCGGCCAGCTCTCCGAGCTTGTCCGGCCCGGGCAGGTCCGCGACCAGGAAATCAACAACCGCGTAGAGCGCCGCCTCGCACGCCCGTTCCCATCCGGACGTTACGTCGAGAAACGCGCCCGCCTCGCCGCGCAAAGCCTCGGCCAGCGCCGCACGGCTCACCTCGGCCTGCTCGCTCGCAATCCCGGCGCGCAACACCGCCAGGTCGGTTTCCAGCCCGGCCCGTTCCTCGCGCAGCTTCGCATCGTCCGCGCGCAGCCGGTTCCGGTCGTCCCGGGCCTGGATGAAGTCGGCGCGCAAGACCTCGAGTCGTTTGCGGCCCGTCTCGATTGCGGCCGCGGCCGCGGCAACCTTCTGCTCTATTCCAGTTCTTTGTTCTTCGGTCTTTGTTCTTCGGTCCCTGACCGCGCCCGCCTCACCGGCCAACCGTTCCACGGTTTCGCGCTGGTTGTCAATTGTCGCATCGAGCCTTGCCAGGTCCTGCCGGCCGCCCTGCTCCTGCTCCAGTTGTTCCTGGACCTGCTGCCGGAGCGCGGTCTCGTGGCTGCGCAGCCCGTACAACTGCTCCTCGAGCGACTGCACCAGCGCCCGCTGGCGTTCGAGCTTCTCCTGTGCTTGCGCCTGTCGCTCGTTCGCCTCGGCCAGTCGAGCGAGGGTCTGCTCGAACGTCTGCTCCATCTGCCGCACATTCTCCGAAAGCGCGGCTCGCTCGGTCTCGGCTTGTCCGGTCGCACTCGCAAGGAACTCAATTCGCTGCCGCGCGAGCAGGTCCCGGCCTTCGAGGTCAGAGACGACCTGCCGCTGAGCCTGCACCTTCGCGGCGAGTTCATCCTTCAACGCCTGCAGGTCCCGCACCCGGGCGCGCTGGATCTTCAGTTCCTCGTCCAGCCGCCGGATTTCCGCCACGCGCGCGGCCTCGGCCTGTTCCATCGCCTCGGTGTCGGCCTGGGCCCGCCCGAGGTCGCGGTACATCGCCTCGTAGTCGGCCTTCAACTCCAAGAGCCGCAGCCCCTTCTCCTCGGTCTTCAGCTTGTCGAACGCCCGGAGCCGGCCCGCCTGCCGCTGCAGGCTGCGCACGAACCGCTCACGCTCGGCGATGATGTCGTCAAGGCGCATCAGGTCGCTCGCGGTCAAATCCAGCTTGCGCAGGCAGTCGGCCTTGGCGTCCTGGTACTTGGCCAGCGACGCCGCCTCTTCGAACATCTTCCGAATGTTGCCGGAAATGATTTCGCGCATCTGGCGCAGGTCGAATATCGAATAGGCCTTGGTGCCGGCCCCGGCCGATAAAAAGACGTCCTGGATGTCACGTAACCGGCACGGCTGCTTGTTCAGGTAGTACTCGCTCTCCCCCGACCGGAAGTAGCGGCGGCGGATTTCGATTTCAGAAGGGGTCGCGGGTTCCGGGGTTGGCCGCAGCGGCCCCTGTCGGACAGTGCTGGGGTTCTGGGGTTCGGAACTCGACTCCTCGGCCCTTTGCACCTCTGGCTCCTCGTCCTGGGCCATCACCAGCTTCACCTCGGCGTAGTTCACCGGCGCTACCGTGGCCGTGCCGCCGAATATCAGGTCCTCGTTCTTGACGCAGCGCAGCATCGTAAACGACTGCTCGCCCAGGACCCAGCGGAGCGCGTCGAGGACGTTGGTCTTGCCGCAGCCGTTCGGCCCGATGACCGCGTTCATGCCCGGCGAGAACCGCAGCGTCGCTTTGTCCTGGAAAGACTTGAACCCGATGAGATGGAGCTCTTTTATTCGCACTTCGGGCTAAACTATAGAAGCGGACACAGGCAAGTCAAGCAGAGGCCGGTTTGCACTGACCAGTTTGCAGTTCGCAGTTGCCGGACGCGCGTTACGGCCGAGAGCTCAGGCGTGCGGCTGTGCGGCGAGGAAACGGTCCAAGCCGACGCGCCGGATTCTGTCAAGGTTGGGACGATATGCCGGAAGCAGCTTCTTGCACTCCGTGGCCTCGTCGCACTCCCAGCAGCCGGTGAGCTTCTGCTTCTGGGCGCAGCGCCGAATCTTACACCACGGGTTCCCGCCACCGCCCCGGCACATCTTGGTGCAGCGCAGCATCGCGAGACCGTCAAGCGACTTCTTGAACGACGCGTAGTCCGCGAGGAACGGAAACTCCTTCCACGAATCCTTCAGCTTCTCCGCGCGCAGCTCGCGCCGCAGCGCCTTGGCTGCCTCGGACACGGTCTTCTTGTAGGCGAAGCACGTCAGGCACCGCGCCCCGCAATATCCGAGGGCCTCAACCTTCTTGCGAGCCATCTCTCCTCCAGTCTGCTTCATTCAAGCAATCAGCAGTCGCGCCGTCTCTTCCTCTCCGGCGGGCTGCACGGTGACTTCCGTATCGGCGACCTTGACCTTCACCGTCTGCTCTTTCCGTTTGTCGCTGTACCGCGCACAAACCCTCGCAGCCAGCCTGAGTTCCTCATCCTGCAATCTGCAATCTGCAATCTGCAATCTGGAATCTGAAATCACCAAGCCGACCGGCCCCGGCAAGTCGCCCGCGTCGATTACCACCGCGCCCGTCGGTTCGCGCCGGAGCAGCTCATCATTCTCCGCCCCGTCCCGGCCCACAACCAGCCGCGCGCCTGAAGGCAGCCGAAAATGCCTGCCCAGCGAAAGCAGCTCGACTATCTCCAGCGAATCCTCGCCGTGGTCAAACGCCTCAGCGAGCCGCTTCGAATAGACCTTCTCGGTCAACAGGCACCCGCCGGCGGGCATCGGGTAATCCTTAATTCCGTACCTCTCGGCCAGCGCCATCTGGCGGGTGCGCTGCCTGCCCTCGATGTCGAGCAGCCGCTCGCGGTCAACCAAAGAACGCGGACTTTCGGGATTAACCACCAAGCCACTAAGACACGAAGGGTTCGAGTCCGGACCTCTTTGTGTCTTGGTGTCTTTGTGTTGAAATCCCGGTCCCACTTCCACCGCCGTCGGCTCGAGCAGCTTGGCCGACAGCGGCCGGAGCAACCGGTCCCCGACGCCGGAATCCTTCGCTACCATATTCAGCGCGTTCCGGTTCTGCGACATCGGCCGCTGACCCAGCACCTCGCCGGTGATGATGAAGTCAGCCTTCCACTCCCCGCCGGGCTCCAACTCCGCATTTTGCACTTTGCATTCTGCACTTTGCATTCTGCATTCGGCCCTCTGCCCGAACTCCCACGCCTTCCGAATCATCAGCGTATGACAGTCAATGCACGGGTTCATATTCTTGCCCCGGCCGTGCTTCGGACGCTTCACCATCGCAACAAACTCCGCGTCAATCGGCAGTGTTACAAGCTTGATGCCCAGCATCTCGGCGGCCTTCTCGGCGTTGCTCTTCCCTGCAAACGGCCGCGGGCAGTACGCGCCGGCAAAGTTGATGCCGACGACCGTGATGCCTTGCTCCAGAATCACCTTTGCCGCCAGTGTCGAATCCAACCCGCCGGAAAGCAGGGCAACGGCAACGGGCCTACGTTCGTCAGTCACAGGAAGAGAATAGCCGCCATGCGGCGGCTTTCAAACAATCACGGGC
>JAPLUO010000457.1 GCA_026397595.1 Caldifarciminota bacterium | reverse complement strand
GCCGACGCCAAAGAGAGAAGAGAACGGGCGCAGGAAGCGCTGACGCGCGTGGGGTTGGCCGGGAAAATCAACAACCAGATAACTCAACTGTCGGGCGGCGAGCAGCAGCGGGTCGCCATTGCCCGGTCTCTCGTGAACCGGCCACCGCTCATCCTCGCCGACGAGCCGACCGGCAACTTGGACACCCGGACCAGCATTGAGATAATGGCCATCTTCCAGCGCTTGAATCGCGAGGGCATCTCGGTTGTGCTGGTGACGCACGAGCCGGACATCTCCTGCTTCGCGATGCGGACGGTGATGTTCCGTGACGGCCGGATAGTGAAGGATGAGCCGAATACGGAGCCGCGTTCGGCGGACGCGGAACTGGAGAAGGCAGCGTGAGGAACATCGATTTCGGTATGACCGTCCGGATTGCCGTGCGCGCCCTCCGTGTCCACAAACTCCGCTCGCTGCTGACGATGCTCGGCATCATCATCGGGGTGGGCGCGGTGGTCGCGATGGTTTCGGTCGGCCAGGGCGCGACGGCGCAGGTGACGCAGCGCATCGCCTCGCTTGGGTCGAACGTGCTGCAGGTCTTTCCCGGCTCATCGTCTGCCGGCGGGGTCAGGGGTGGTGCGGGTTCGGTGACGTCCCTGACGCTCGATGACGCGAACGCGATTGCGCCCGCCTGCCCGGACGTCGCCGCGGTCGCGCCGATTGTCAGCCGCAACGCCCAGATCGTTTACGGCAACCAGAACTGGTTCACGAGTGTGACCGGGACGTCAACCGAGTACCTTGACGTGAGGAGTTGGGATATCGCCGACGGCAACATGTTCACCGACGATGACGTCGACGCCGGCACCAAGGTCTGCGTGCTCGGTCAGACCGTTGTCGACAACTTGTTCCCGGAAGAGGAGCCGGTCGGCGCAATCGTGCGTATCGGCAACGTGCCGTTCACGGTCGTCGGCGTGCTCACGGTCAAGGGCAGCGACCAGGACGACATCATCCTGATACCGGTGGTAACGGCCATGCGTCGGCTGACCGGCCGTACGAGCATCAACCGGATAATGGTCTCGGCGGTCAGCCAGAAGCGGAGCGACGCGGCGCAGGAAGAAGTAACCCAACTCCTGCGTACCCGCCACAACATCCGGTCGAGCGAGGACGACGACTTCTCGGTGCGCAACATGGCCGACATAGCCTCGGCCGTCGCGTCGTCGTCGCGGGTGCTGACGCTGCTCTTGGCGAGCATCGCCTCGGTATCGCTACTGGTCGGCGGCATCGGCATCATGAACATCATGCTGGTGTCGGTCACCGAGCGGACAAGGGAAATCGGCATCAGGATGGCGGTTGGCGCCAAGGGCCGGGACGTCCTGCTCCAGTTCCTCGTCGAGGCGGTTGTCACGAGCCTGCTGGGTGGAATAGTAGGGATTCTCTTCGGCATCGGCGCTGCCAAGCTCATCGGGCTCATCGCCAAGTGGAGCACGCCGATAGTGCCCGGAGCCATAGTGCTGGCGTTTGTCTTCTCGGCGGTGGTAGGGATATTCTTCGGTTACTACCCGGCACGCCGGGCCGCGAACCTCGACCCCATCGAGGCGCTCCGGTACGAGTAGCCGCCGGAAGCCGACGTGGCGATTCTCCATGATACATTTGAGTCCCGGAGGTTGTGCCGCGACGCGGCCCCGCATCGGCGCATGCGTGCAACCTCTGCCTCGTCGAAGAGCAGATCTAGCCGACGAAGCTCCGCGGCCCTGTGCGAGGGCCGCAGGCTTTCTGAGGTGCGTGGGTCTAAGGGTTATGCATATTAATCTCGTTCCAGTTCATTCCCGCCAGATAGCCGTGCTCGCCGTCGCGGCGGCTGCCGTCGCCGGTTGTGCCACGGCGCGGCTGGCCAGCGGCTGGGCACCGAGCCCGGTCGTCGCCAACGGCCGTGCCGACGACTGGTCCGACACGCAGGTTTGCACCCGGATGAAAGATGGACTGCAGCTATCAGTGGCCAACGATGCCGAACGCTTGTACGTGATGGCGGAGTTCCGGGCCAACGATGCGAGGTGGTCCCGGCCAACCAGCATGGGTGGCATGACACTGCGCGTGACCGGCCCCGGCAAACGGACCATGAGCTTCCGTCTGCCCCAGGGGCCGGAGCGTTCCGGAGCGCGCGAAGGGTTCGGCGGCCCACCCGACTCCGCGCCAGCCTCGGGTCGGATGCCGTCCCCCTCTGACCGGTTGCGAGACGAGTTCCAAGGCAAGCTGGTCGTGACCGACTTCGACAAGAACGTCATACCGGTGGAGCCGGACGGTTCGCGGGGCCCGGCTGTCGGCTTCTCAAGTGAGAACGGAATGTGCATCTACGAGTTCAGCGTGCCTTTCCAGGACACTGCTGTCGGCCACTACTCCTTGCGCGCCGGCGCCGGGGCCGACTTGAACCTGACGGTGTCCGCCGGTCCCAGCGCTGAGATGCGGCAGGCGATGCAGGACCAGATGCGCTCACAAGGTGGTCCACCCGAGGGCGGCGGACGTCCTGGCGGTGGAGGCTTCGGCGGCGGAGGTCCCGGGGGCATGGATGGAGGCGGTGGATTCGGCGGCGGCCCAGGCCGGGGTGGTCCTCCGGGTGGAAGGCCCGGCGGGCAAACAGCAGCCAGCCCATCCGTCTCAGTGGCCGTGCGGCTCGCAGACGCGCCCTGAGTCCTTCCCTCGATCGCGGCCACCGGCATGGCGTCTATTCGTAGCTGCTAGTGGCCGTCGGCTCCGGTCAATCTGCAGACTACAATCTGCAATCTGAAATGCCTACGGATGGGCGGGGATGTCAAATCGGTGGGGGAGATTGCGGCTTGTGGCTGCGACGCTTTCGCGTCGCTTGTCGCTCGCCTCGGAATCCGAACCGCCGAGTCCCCGAGAGTCCTCCGTGACGCATCACGAATCTTTCATATGTCCCCGGAATTCCGGCAGGTTAAGCGGAAGGACTTCACTCGCGCCAGCCGCTCAAACAGCGGCGGCTGCCTGTTCCGGGCCGTCGGCCGAACGCTGCGCATTGCGCCGGCGCAGCATACCGCCGGGCAGTGCAGTCAGAGCGGGAAGTAGATTCCTGACCCGGCTAGAAGTCGGTACCCAACCCCAGGATGAACTTCCAGCCGCTGTCATCCGTGGTCGACAGCGGTTTGGCGAAATCGAACTTCAGGAGGAAGTAGGATATGCTCACCCTGGCGCCAAACCCGGCACCAAGCTTGAGGTTGTCAAACGTACCCTTGGAAGCATCCCACAGGTGGAAATCCCGGCCTGTCCCCCAAGGCGCGACCACGCCGCCGTCAAGGAAGGCAACGCCCCTGATGCCGCCGAACTCGATGGGCAGGGGGAATGCCAGCTTCACCCGGTCGATGAACGGGTAGCGGAGCTCGAAACTGAAGGCAACGGCGGCCGGACCGTAGTCGTAGTAGAATTCGGCCGGCTGGTATCCCCTGACCACAACCTGGCCGGGCGCATATTCGAGAAACCTAATGCCACCGAGGTAGTATCGATCCGCGTCCGCGCCGAAGCTGCGTACGCCGAGCAACTGGCTGGCGCACACGAATCTGCGCCCCAGTCTCTGGTAGTTGCGGACGTCCAGAAAGACATCCTGGGATCGTCTCGTGGAAAGCAAAGAGGCATCGGCACCGATGCGCGCCCTGGTGCCGCGTGCCGGACCGTTCGCGTCCGAGTAGGTGTTGTCGAAGACCAGCGCCACCTCGCCGTCGAAGACCAGTTCGTGCCACAGGCTGTCTTGGTACCAGCCAGACTCGGACACTTCGGGTGGGTCAACCCAGGTGTCGCGTTCGACCTCACTGTAGTATCCGGCTGGCCCGGCCTCAACTCTCACGAAGCGATTGAATGGATAGACTCCGAGCGCCTGTACCCCCCGGTTGATGTCCCATTCCAAGATGTGGTACGGGTTGTACCGGCGTACATCCTGCAACTGGAATAGCGTGAATCCGTAGTCAATCCGGCGCGGCAGGTGCCAGTACTGGAGAATGATATCGGAATTCAGGATGTTGCCGTACAGGTCCGTGTACAACTCGAACCTGTGGTCTCCGAGCATGTCGCTCACCGCCACATCCACGGTGCCCGCGAATCCTCCGGATGAACCGGTGCCGTAGGACGCTGCAGCTGCAGCGTAGTCAAGCGAGGGATTGAAGCCGACCGGTCTGACCTTGCTGAAGTCGAGCCCCGCCTTCTCAAAGGCGAACGTGTCCAATGGCGGCTGGTACGGCTTGCCCGAATCCGCCGGGAGATTCTCGAGCGGGTCGAGCATCACCGCGACGTCCCAGCCGACATTGTGGAAGTAGGCAAAGGCGAGCTTCCGGTCGTCACGAGAGAGCGTCAGGTAGGAAACGTCACCCAGGAAATCCGTGCGACGGACAATACGGTTGGTCACAAGCGAATACGCGTAGATATTGCTGGCCGAGTCCGAGGCGGCGTACAGCAGGTACTGACCGCCATGAGAGAATACCGGATGCGACAACTGGCCGCCCCGGTCTGTGAGTCGGGCAATACTGCCCTCCTGGTCCCGAAGCCAGACTGCGTATCGGCCCGGCATCCAGACCTCGCCTTGGTCGGGTCGATCGGATACGAATGCTATCGTGTCTCCGCCTGGCGAGAAGACCGGGTCGCGGTCGTCATACATATCATAGGTCACCCGCCTCGGCTCGCCACGGTCCGCCTCCGCCGTATAGATGTCGCTGAATCCGTTCTTGAGACCCACGAAGACGATCTGCTTGCCGTCCGGTGAGAACCGCGGACTGTAGATGCCGTCCAGGTTACCGTATATCCGGCGCCTGATTCTGCCGGTCTCATAGTCAATGAGCGTGACGTTGTCCCTGCCCGCGCTAGTAGCCACAACGGCAATCGTCTTCTCGTCCGGTGACCAGGCCACGCCCGGCCGGACGAGATGCACTGACTCAAAGCCACCCGACCTCTCACCTTTCACAAGACGCTTCAGCACCCGGCCGTCGAATGCGGACACCACGTATACATCGGTGTACTCCGACCGGTCCGATATCATCACTATCTTGGTCCCGCTCGGTGAGATGGCCGGGGCCGTGTTGTATATCGAGCCGTCGTCCACGTGATTGGTCAGGCGCTTGGCCAAACGCTCGAAGTTGTCGAGTTTCACGACCTGCGGCCAGTACTTCATCTGTAGGTACTTCTCCCAGTCTGAACTGAACCGCTTGATGGCCACGCCGAACACGGAAGCAAACGCCCCGTCCAGCTTCCGCTTGCTCCGGAGCGCGAGCATGAACTCGTAGACCTTCTTCCGGCCGTACTTCTCTTCAACGTAGCGGAAGAACGACTCGCCTTCTCGGTACACTAGGTAGCCCATTCCGTCCGAAAGGTCCTGCAACGGTACCAGCCGATTGTTGATGACCAGGTCGCGCGTGAAGTCGTCCGAACTGACGTTCACCCAGCCTGACTGAAACTCGGCGAAGCCCTCGAGCACCCAGAGCGGAACACTGAACTCGTCGATGGCTCCCAGGAGCGACGCCAGCTTCGACCGGTAGTACATCTGGAATTCGAATATGTGGGTCAGTTCGTGCCCAATGACATGGTGCAGGTCGTAGTACGAGCCGTCAAAGGGCACCACGATGCGGTTCTTTATCAGCTCCGAGAAGCCGCCGACGCCCTCGTCGAGAACGTCGAGCACGACATTGGTCTCGCCGAACTGCCCGGGCGCGAGGTACATGATCAGCGGGACCTTGCCTTCGACTTCGACGCCGAGGTCCTTGGAAGTCTGGCTGTAGTACTCCTCAGCCGACCTTCCGGCGAATTCGGCCAGGCCCTCGCCGCCCGGGTAGAACAGCACCCGAAAGTGTTCGGTCTCGAAGTTCTGGAACTGATAGTCACGTGTCTGTACCTTGTTCTCACCGAAATAGGAGTACTGCGCTGCGGCCACAGCGGCTATCAAGACTGTACCCACCAGCGCGTACCACAGACCAGTGCGCTTCCGCATCGAGGAATTAGACACAGCCGTCTTGGTTATGCTGCGGTTTCTTCCACCGCTGATTCCCGCGGGTCCCAATCGGATCATCGTGAGTTCGGTTTCTCTGTAGGGAAAAGGAATGACCTCTCGCTGATCCTGTACCCGTGCGCCATGACCGGGGTCGTAATCATCGGTTCCGGCTTGTCGATCAGCACGGTTCCCCAATCGGCCGGGTGAAGCCCGGTCGACCGGGCAATCAGCGAAGTGAGACATGTCGACACGGCATGGGGGGAGAGGAACAAAGAGACCTGGGAGCTTCCTGCGCAGGAAACTCCGAACTGGCGGGTCTAATCGCGGAGTGCGTCGCGTTGAATTGTCCGGATGTTGGCTGGCCGTGGCACTTCTGTCGTTGGCCACCGACCTTGCTCTGGCCGGCACAGGCGCCATCAACGGCTACGTGCGGGACGCAACCAACGGCGAGCCAATAGCTTACGCCAACGTCTATGTCGAGGGTTCGGAGTTTGGCGCCGCGACCAACAAATATGGCTACTACTACATTGGGCAAGTTCCAGCAGGTGCGCATGAGTTGGTCTTTTCGTACGTCGGGTACCGGACCTCGCGCCAACGGGTGACCGTCCCGGACCGGGGTATCGTGACAATCGCCGCCGAACTGGCAGTTGGCGCGGTCGAGCAGAAGGAAGTTGTCATCAGCGCGGACCGCGCCCGGTTCGAACGCGAAGTGGAGATGTCGGCCGTCCGCCTCGACACTCGTCAGTTGATGGCGATTCCCAGGACCGTCGGCGAACCGGACATCCTCCGGGCAATCCAGTTCCTGCCCGGGGTGGTCGCGACTTCAGACTTCTCAAGCCGGATATACGTACGGGGCGGCAGCCCCGACCAGAACCTCATCCTGCTCGACGACATCACCGTCTATAACCCCTCGCACCTGTTCGGGCTTTACTCACCATTCATCAGCGCGGCGGTTGCCGATGCCACGCTCCTCGCCGGGGGGTTCCCGGCAAGCTACGGCGGCCGGCTCAGTTCGGTGCTCGATATCAAGACCAAGGAAGGCAACTCGAAGCGCTTCAGCGGTCACGGGTCGCTATCGCTCCTGGCCGGCGAGGCGCTGGTCGAGGGACCGATCCCGAACGGCTCGTTCCTGCTCGCCGGTCGGCGCACCTGGCTTCCTGACCTGCTTCTCAACGCTTTCAGCGGAATCGGCGGCGGGAGCGGCGGGACCGACCTCGGCTACCACTTCTCCGACCTGATGGGCAAGGTCAACTATGACCTCGGCCACGATGCCCGAATCACGGTTTCCGGTCTCGCCGCCGAGGACGTGCTGAGCTTTGCGGGCGGCAGCGGCGAAAGCGGCTTCGACGCCGGGATGACGTGGGGAAACAGGGGACTGTCGGCCCAGGCCAGCCTTATCCTGACGCCGACGCTCTACTCCCGGACCATTGCAGCTTGGAGCAGTTTCTACTCGCGATTCGACGTGGGGTTCAGCGCCACCGACACGGTCAAGCTGTCGACCGACCTGACCGACTTCGCCCTTAAGTCGGACCTGACGTGGTACGCCGCCGACCGCCACACCGTCGGCTTCGGCGTTGACCTGAAAATGACCGCGACCGACCTGGCATCGATGCTCGGCCCGAGCATGACCTTCGGCGAACCCGACACGCTCTGGCCGCTCGGCGCCTACGTCGAGGACCAGTGGGAACTCGTCCCCGAGCGGGGGTTCCTGCGGCCCGGCTTGCGACTCAGCTACTACTCGAACGGCGGCCGGCTCGAGGTCGAACCCCGGTTCGGGGCCAAGTACCGACCCGGGAGCAACACCGCCCTCAGTCTCTCGGTTGGCCGCTTCACACAGCCGATGGTCACAGTCAACTCGACCGACGCGCTGTTCTCGATTTACGACATGTGGACGCCGGTGCCCGATGACCGAAACATCCCCAGCGCCATCCACTACATGGCGGGCGTTGAGCACTGGCTCGCCGGCGACGTCACGGTCGAAGGCGAACTGTATTACAAGGACTACAACAACTTGCTTGAAACCCGTTACGGCGAGTACTCCACCGACCCTGAGTCACTGCTGGTCGCCGACGGCTACTCGTACGGCGCCGAGTTGGCGCTGCGAAAGAACTCAGGCTGGGCGACGGGCTGGCTCGGCTACTCGTACATGTGGACACGGCGGTCGATCGGGGAGGAGGTCTACCACCCGCACTACGACCGCCGCCACAACTTCACCGCGGTCGCCACATTCCCGAACCTGGTCTGGGGTCTCGACGTTTCCGCGACATTTCACCTCGGGACCGGGCTGCCCTACTCCGGTACGGTCGCCTACTACCCCCGCTACGAGTACGACCCAAACAAGAGCGGAACCGGGCACTCCTGGGTCTACATCGACGGCGCGCGCGACGCCTACCGCTACCCGCTGTACCACCGGCTTGACCTGGGCCTGACGAAGACCTGGAAGAAGACATGGGGCGAAGTATCATGCTTTCTTGACGTGACAAACGTCTACGACGCCAAGAACGTCCTGCTTTACTACTGGGAAACCAAGGATGGCCAGACACCGGTGCGCCACGAGATCGGGATGCTACCGATACTGCCTTCACTCGGCGTGAAAGTGAGCTTCTAAGATGAGAGCTGGAGCAATTGCCCTCGCCGTCGTCATCCTACTGGTGGCCGCCTGTGAACGGAACGAGTCGGAACTGTACGAACCGGTGCTCGTGGCTCACTGCCTGATCCTGACCGGGACCGGCGTGCCCTCGGCAGACATCAACCAGACCTACGCCATCGGCGATTCGGCCAGCCTTGACTTTCCGGGCGCGAATGTGACGTTGAAGCGGGGACAGCGGACGTGGACACTGCGCCACGCCGGCAACGACCGCTATGTCGCCGAGGACACCCTGACAGTCGTCTACGGTGACACGTTCTACCTGGAAGTCACCAAGCCGGGCTTCGACACGGTCACCGGCACGACCGTGGTGCCGGATACCTTCAGCATCCTGTCCCCGCGGGATGGCGATACCGTTAGCGCTTCCGACCGCCTTCGTTGGAACCCCAGCCGCGGCTGCCACGGCTACTATGGCTCGATCCGGCGCGCGACGCCCCGTGGTGACACTTTCGACATGAGCATTTTCGTACCGGCGGACTCGACAGACGAGGGACTCCCGCTGACCTTCCTCGCCAGCCTGCCCAGCGGCGAGATAGCGCTGCGGCTTCTCGCGCTGGACCGAAACTACTCCCAGTGGATGGAGGCCGGCCAGGGCCAGATGGGAGGATCGTTGGGCGGCCTGGGCGGCAACTCTGGCGACGGGTCGACCTTATCCGGCGGCATTGGCGTGCTCGGCTCAGCCAGCGCCTGCTCGGTCCGGGTCTACCTCACGAACCAGTGAAGTTCATCGACGATCGCGACGCGATCTTCTCCCGGGCAAGCAGCCAGAGAATGCGCGCGGGGTGCCGGGCCGGAGTTAGCCCGGTACGTGGAAGTTGCGTGGGGCGCCTGCAGGGTTTTCGTCGCGCATGGGTCTACTTGCGCATGGAGCGCAATCCTCCAGGGCCTTTGGCAGACCTCACGCGAGCGTTGGCCGGGATTTCTCTGTTTGCCGCAGTGTCGGACCGGGCACCGTCGCTATTCTGCTTTCCTCCAGAGAGCCGGACGTGACCCGCGCGGTCAGGATGGTATTGCCGACGGTCCTGTTGCTGGTGCCGGCCCTGCTGGGCGCGGCCGGCTTGGACATCTCGGCCGAGGTGGACCGCAGCACGGTCGCGGTGGGCGAGCGACTGCTGCTGACCGTGACCGCAACCGGCACGGACGTCAAAGGCCTGCCTCAGCCCAGGCTGCCAAGGATGGCCGACTTCAAGCTCATCGGCACGATGTGGGGCCGATTCATCAGCGACCCGGGGTCTGACAGCGAGGCATCGCGGACGGTGGGGTTCGTCTATACCATTGAGCCGAGGCGAACCGGCGTTCTGACGATAGGCCCAGTCAGACTGGTACACGAGGGTAAGGTCTACGAGACACAACCGATAGCAGTGCGCGTCGTCCCTGTTGGCGATTCGGTGCCGCCGCTTGAGCGCTGGACCGACGCCAACGGCATCGAACTCGAATGCGCGGTGGACCGTTCGTCGGTCTACGTCGGTGAGCAGGTCCAGGTTACGTACCGGCTCTTTTCCCGCACCCGCGTTGGCGCCGTGCTGATGAAGGACGCGCCCGCGTTCACCGGCTTCTGGGTCGCGGAGCCCAATGACACCAGTGCTCTGAAGTGGCGTCCGACGATGCGCGCCAGCCAGCCCTGCAGTGTTGCAGTGGTGCGGCAGGCGAGTCTATTTCCGGTCCAGCCCGGCGAGTTGACGGTCGGCTGCATGACCTTGGCCGGGGTCGTCGCCGTCGCCGACGGCCTGTTCAAAGGTATGCCGGCCCCATTCACCGCGACGTCTGCGCCGCAGATGGTGACCGTCCGGCCGCTCCCGGACTCAGGGAAACCGGCGGATTTCGGCGGCGGCGTCGGCGAGTTCGTCCTGACCGCAGAACTCAGCGGGCACCGAACGCTGAACGGAGAACCAATGACGCTGGAAGCCAGAGTCTCGGGCATCGGGAACATCGGCACCATCGGCGAGCCCCACGTGCGCGTCTCCGATGGCGTCAAGCTGCTTGCGCCGGTGGTACGGCAGCAGATGAGCCGCGAAGGCGGCCGCATCAGCGGGACCAGTACGTTCACATACTCCCTAATCCCGCGGGCGGATGGCCTCAACATCGTGCCTGCCGCAAGCATGAGTTTCTTCGACCCCGAGGGGGATACCTACTACACGCTCACGACCGAGCGGTCTGCCTTCGTCGCTGCCGGAGTCGAGGGCAGCGCGGCGGTGTACGAGTCCGGTTCGCGGGCCGGGTCGTCCGGTACAGATATCCTTCACATCAAACGTTCCTGTTCGCGTATCCCGCCGGCGGTCGCGAATCCGCGATGGTCGGCGCTGTTCTACCCGCTGGGTGCGTTTGTTCTTCTTGCCGGTGCAGTTGCCGGCCGGCACCGACGGAGACTAGAAGCGGACCGAGGCTACGCATTGCGGTCGCGGGCCCGGCGGCAGGTGAGGAGGTGCTTAAGAGAATCGGCCCAACGCCTCGCCGCCGGAGACGAGCACGGCTACTACGTAGCCCTCGCCCGTGCCGTAGTCGGCTACGCCGGCGACCGCTTCAACGTCGAGGTCAGGGGCCTGACCGGTCCTGATTTGCGTGCCGTCCTTTGCGAGCGGGGCGTAGAGCCGAAGGTGGCTGACCGGGTGTTCGAGTTTTCGTCCCGGTGCGACATCGCTCGATTCTCACCCGGGGCAGCCGACCTTTCGCCCAAAGAAGCCCTCGACTTGGCTCGGGACATCATCAGCAGCCTCTAGCTGTCCGTCCGGTCGGCACGTCCCGTGCCGCTGTTCACTTCGGTGGAAGGTCTCGTGCACACAATTCCCTTGACCCCAAGGACGAAGCAGGAAAGGGGAAGGAGGTCACTTCACCAATCTCCTGTCGGAGGTGCGTCAAAGGGCAAGGCGCGCATGTGGTGTACTTCTACCGGCTCGACACGCCGGGATACCGGGCGGTGAGAAGGCGGTGGTGACCAGGTAGACGGAGAGGGAGCAGAGAGCAGAGAGTAAGAGAGAAAAGAAGATGTCGGACAGGGGCGGGCGAAGGCCCGCCCCTGCATTCCGAGTGTCCGGGGCGGGAAAACATTTCTCACTTTGGCCGGGTTGTGGCGGTGCATTTCCAATGGGAACAGGAACACGCCAGTCTAACCAGACCCGGCACCTGACCGGCACGCCTGCGCCGGTGTCTTGTCCACGTATCTCCCGGCAGGCCAACGCCTAAAACGCATCGTCCTGTTCTCCAGCAGCTTGAGTAGGGGGCTGGCCCCCGGACGGCTCCAAGGATGGCCTGCGCTGTTCTCTCCGAACGCGGTCGGCATGTCTTCCGGAAGGCGACAGCGTTCTGCCGGTGTTCACACCCGAACAGCCATCGCCGCAGCCATCCCTGCAGTCACGCCCATGCCTCCCCCGGCCAGCCGCGAGACCGAAGCGGGTCAGCCAGGACGGTAACCACGCAGGTCAGCGGGTGGCCGATGGCCACGCCCGTCTGCGGCGCGAGCTTCCCCAGATGCCAGTGACCTGTTTCCAGTCACGTGGTTATCTGCCGATGAGGACCGATTTCGCGGGGCAAAGTATTCACAGATTGTGGGTATGCACTTGACTCCCCCTGCCACTAGGGATTGTGGGATACGAGTACTCTGAGGTCACAGCCTTTGAGCGGCTTGGTTGCCATCGATATGGTCCTCGCTTCGTGGTCCCAGCCTTGCTCCCGTCGCATCGTGGGCACTGAAAGCCATTGGGCCAACGCAACCTGCAAAGATACTGCCTGCACGCCGCTTTGGTAGCGAAGCGACTCTCAAACTCCAACGCAGTCTCCGGCCACTCGGTCACGCTCCATACTACATGTAGAGCCAGGGGGAGTGAAGTGCATACCCACATTCCATCAATTGTCGGTCAGGGAGTCTGACCGATAGCAGGGCCGGCAATTCTACGGGCCACCTGAGCCGCAGTTTGGCCGATTGCCGGGAGAGCTATTGTACGTGTTGCTTGACCGGTTGCGGGTGGTGCAAACGAATCCGTGGCTGGACCGGCAATCGAGCAAGTAGTTCGACCGGTTGTCGCCCATGTAGTTGGTCGGGCTATTCATTCCGTTGTTCGACCTGTCGTCTGCCGTAGTCACACGCGCCACGCGCGAGTTTTCAGTGAGGCGCGTTCGCGCCCAAGGTCACACCCCAGTTTGCAGTTGGCAGGGGCAGAGCAGGCGGCGGTCAACGGATTACGGTTGGCGGATTGCGCGCCCCGGAGGCGCGGGTTACCGAAAGTTTTGGATGGCACAGGGGGGTCAATTTTCAGTGGCACGCGACAACCGCGCCTCCGCGGCCATCGCAGCCCGCAAATGGTGGCGGCAGACATGGGCCTACACGCGGTCAGGGCGGCTGACGGCTCACGGCTTCCCCCCGACCGAGAGTGTCCACAGATTTGAGTCGCGCCATTCGGGGCTGGACAAAGGGTACGGCACACGGTCGCACACGTGGCTGCACACGTGGCTGGACAAACGACCGCACAAACGGCCTGACAGATGGTCCGACACATGGCCCGACAAGTGGTCCGGCACATGTCGGTCTGCGTGTAGATCTAGACGTGTCGGCAGACGACGTTCATCGTGGTTCCGTACATCGTTCGGCGCATGGTCGTCGAAACCCCGCTCTTCATGGTCGTCGTCATGGAATCGCTCATGGTACGGCGCATCTCGGCCTAGAAGTCCGGCCGGAAACCGGGGGTCTGGGGCACGCGACCCCGAGCTGACGCGGGGAAAACGAGACGTTGTCGCCGTTTCACCTCGCCGATGAGATTCGGCACGAAAAGCAGGAGAAAAGTCAGTTGTAGCAGC
>JAPLUO010000339.1 GCA_026397595.1 Caldifarciminota bacterium | reverse complement strand
CTGAGGCGTTCGACGCCGAAGAATCTTCGCTGCGCTCAGGGTGACAGGGTATAAGGATACTCAGGGTGACATCAAGAACTGTCCAGTATTTCATGCTCTCCGTAATAAGGGGGGATTTCGGTGACGCACCACTAATCTCGCTTCCGTCAAGGCCGAGGCGGCTTCGTTGCCGACTTGTCGCGGGCGACGGACGGAGCAAGGGCGTCGTCTTCGTCGCCGGCGGTCTGGTAGATGAGCGGACGGTAGCGCGGTGGCGGAATGGGTTTGCCTGTTTCCCGCGCCGCCTGCAGCCACGCTTCCTTTGCTATTTCCAGTTCGGCCAGCGCCTCTTCCGGCGTGCGCCCGAACGCTGAGCAGGCGTCGAGGTCCGGGATGTCCGCGATATACCCGCCGTCTTCTTCGCTGTAGAAGATGTTGATGTGATAATCACTCACGTTCTTCCTCCATTGTTAGATTGTACTTCTCGACAAGCCGGAGGAACTGCCGTATCTGATATGGCTTCGCCTGGCCGTTCACGTCCTGAAGGTTGACGAGCTGCGGAATGTCGGGCCGTGTGTAGATGTGATGACTTCCGCTCTTTCGCGCCAAGGCGAACCCGAACGCCCTGACCAGCCCGGTGAAGTCGTCGAAGCCGACATTCCTGACCGCGCCGGATGCCAGTCGTGCCAGGAATCTTCGTCGATTCATCTCGCCACAGTTATAACGTTGCAGCGGCAGGAGTCAAGCTCTGCACGGCCCCGGCCCGAGAGGCAGTCGTGACGAGGAGTTCCCGGAGACCCCAGGGGAGAACTGGTACGCCGAGGATCTTGATGATGATGGCGACGCGGCGCGAGGAATGGCCTTTCATAGTCAGGGCGTAGACGCCCAGCGAAACGAGGAAGACCGCCCACAGGTAGGTGAGCGCGAGGAGTAGCCAGTCCACGAACATTGTCTGAATCTGGCGTGAAACGGGCCGAAAGTCAAGGCCGGTGCGCCGTTCGTCGACTTGGTCTGTGAACCTGTCAGAGAGCTTGACCAAGAGTTGGTCAAAGAGCTTGTCCAAGAGCTGGACCAAGAACCGGACAAAGAGCTTGACCAAGAGCCGGTCAGAGAGCCTGACCAAGAGCGGGTCAAAGAGCTTGAGCAAGAGCGGGTCAGAGAACTCGACCAAGAGTTGGTCAAAGAGCTGGACCAAGAGCCGGTCCAATAGTCTACCCAATGCACCGGGGGACGGTGACTCAGGGTACGGGGGACGGTCATTTAGAGAACCGAACGAAGTCAGAAGTCAGATATCAGAATGCAGAAGGGAGAAGTGAAGAGCGGATGCCGAGCGCAAGCCAAGAGCCAGGGGTCAAAGCGCAGAAGGCAAAGTACGTGCTGGTTCAGCGTCCGGGGGACGGCAGAATCGCCAAGACGAAGTCAAAATGCGGAATGCAAAATGCAGAGTGCAACATGGACTAAGCAACCGGAAAGGACAGGACGCAGGAGCCGGAATCGGCGTTTCCCCGCGGGGTTGGCGGCCGGGCGAGACACTGTCTCATCGCCACCGGTTTCGCAATGGGCCATAATCAGTCCTAACGCCAGTACAGTCAGCCGGTTAAGCCCTGTCGGGCAGACTGGATAAGACTCTGAGGGGTCGCCCCCTAAGCAGCTTTCGAGTTAGCTTTCGAAGGAGGTTTTGAACGAGCTTTGAATCGAGCTTTGAACCGAGCTTTTGACTGAGCTTTTCCGCGAGCTTTGAACCAAGCTCTGCAACAAGCTATTTCTTGAGCTTTGAAGCGAGCTTTGCAATGAGCTTTGAAGCGAGCTTTTCGCCGAGCTTTGAACTGTGCTCTGAAATGTGCTTTCAAAGAAGCTCTTGAGCGAGCTTTCCACGGAGCTTTCCGGCGAGGTTTCCGATGAGCTTCTGCCGGAGCTTTGACGAAAGCTCTGACGGCCGCGATGCCTGCCGCGTTCGGCGCTACTTGCCTGCTGGCTGACCTTGTGCCCGGTCTAGTGAACGACTGAGACCGGAACCCGGGCGCTGGCCGTGCCGGCGTTGAGCGAGAGGAAGTAGACGCCTGCGGGTAGGTTGGCGACGTTGACGCTGAGGTTGTGCGTGCCTACGGAGAACGGGCCCTGGGCAATCGTGCGCACGGTCCGGCCGGTCCGCTCGAACAACGTGACTCGGCAGGAGGCGGACTGCGTCAGGTTGAACTCGAATCGCACCCGATTCCGGGTCGGGTTGGCAAGCAGGCGCAAGGCGGGCAAGGCGGGGCGGATGACTTCGCTCTGCGCTATGCCGGTCTGCGGTATTCGGGGTTTGAGTGTGCCGTCGGCAATCAGGCACATGCCGTAGTACCAGGAGCGTTCCCAGTTCTCGCAGCCGTCGGCAAGTTGGGTTTCGAACCACTGGCGGAAGGCTTCGCCGAGGGACGCGCCTTGCCGGAGCGGGGCGTAGAAGTTGGCGAACGCGAGCATGGAACCGGTCTTGGCCGAGCCGATTGCGCCGAGTCCGTCCGAGGTCTGGAACACGTAGCAGCCGCCGCAGTACCCGCTTTCGACGAAGCGGACGTTGCTGCAGGCAAAGAGGTTGTAGAAATTGGCATGCGGGTCGAGCGAGGGTATAGAGGTCGCGTTGAACCAGTCCATGCTGTCGCGGCTGTGGTAATACATGGCGTGGCCACCGGGCCAGGAATGGGACATCAGGGATATCCATTGGTAGGCGGCTGAGTCAATGCGCGGGCTGTAGTCGGCGATGCGCGTCGATTCCGCGTCCACCACGAAGACGCGGTCGGGGTAGAGGAGGCCGACGTCGCTGTACCACTCGGCAGAGTTCGGAATCCAGTCGTCGTCGACGTAGACGAGCGCGCGGTCGCTGACGTTGAGCTGCCCGGTGCGATAGCGGTGGGCCTTGTTGAAGTACTCGGTCAGCAGCGCGTCCGCCTTGCCGATTTTCGAGGCGGGCAGGCGCGAGACCGCGATCTCCGGCGTGATGGTGCCGGTGTGCAGGTCGTAGATGGAGTCCGAGCCGGGAACGAGGCTGTCGAGGGAGTCGAGCCGGACCATGCTGTCTTGCCACGTTCCGTCGAGGTCCATGAAGAAGAGGTCGCAGGGGAATTCCTCGTAGCCTTCGCCGACGCCGTTGCCGTCAAAGTCATCAATCATCTGGAACCAGGCGATAGGCAGGTCGCCGACCAGCACGGCCGAGGTCATGCCGGTCTGGTATTCGGCTGCCAGCAGGGCCTTGAGCGATTCGGCGGAAGTGCCGTTGACCGAGAAGACCGCGACGTCGGTCGTCTCGCCCGCAAGGTCGGTGGCGAGCGTGTCGAGCGACCGCTGGAGGGTCGAGACCAGCGTCTCCTGCACAAAGAAGTCAACCCGGTTGTCGAAGCGGGACGCGGGTATCAGGGTCTTGACCCGCCAGGATTGGGGCTGGAGCCCTGAGTGCCACTCGGCAAAGGACAGGGGTTTTGAGTTGTCCGGGCTCTGCCGGCGCAGGACCGTGACGTCCGGCGCGCCGGCAATTGCGCTCGTCGCGAAGAGGACGAGCAGTGCGGTCAGTCGCATCGAAGTTCCATCATGTAGAATCAGTCTATCCTGAACTCGGTGACGGTCAAGAGAACGGCGTGATGGGGAGGAGAGTGTGGAGTCGAGAGTCGGGAGCCGTGGAATCCGCCTTTCACTCTTCACTCTTCACAATTCACTATTTCCGAAGCTGGAGGCGGTTGACTTTCAGGCAGAATCGGCAAGAATAGTGGCCGTGACAAAAGATTCCGGGCACGGTCCCCGTGCGGGAACAGTCCCCGCCAGAGCAAAGGCGGAAGTCGCCCGTCTGAGCCGGGAACTGAATGAGCACAATTACCGGTACTACGTGCTCGCCCATCCGACGATTTCCGACTACGAGTACGACCAGCTTCTGAAGCGACTTGAGGAACTGGAAGGGCAGTTCCCGGAACTGGTCTTGCCCGATTCGCCGACCCGGCGCGTCGGCGGCGAGCCGCTCAAGGAGTTCGCTTCGGTGACCCATGACCCGCCGATGCTGTCGCTCGACAATACCTACTCCTATGACGAGTTGCGTGAGTTCGACGTACGGGTACGGAAGGTCGTGCCGAAGCCCGTCTACCTGGTGCAGCAGAAGATCGACGGCGTGGCCGTGTCGCTGCGCTACGAGGGGTTCACGTTCGTGCGGGGTGCGACCCGCGGCGACGGGGTGAGGGGCGACGACATCACCGCCAACCTGCGCACGGTCAGTTCGCTGCCGCTGCGGCTGCGCCTGGAGCGGAAGGGGTTCGAGAGCTTCGAGGTCAGGGGTGAGGCGTACATGCCGCGCCATGAGTTCGAGCGCATCAACACCGAGCGTGAGGAAGAGGGCCTTGCGGTCTTTGCTAACCCGCGCAACGCGACCGCGGGAACGCTGAAGCTGCTCGATTCGAAGCAGGTCCGACGGCGAAGGCTGGATTGCTTCGTACATACCGTGCCGAGGAGAATTGAACGCATCGCGACCGACCACGAGGTGCTGGACGCGCTCAAGGAGCTGGGGTTCCGGACCGCGCCCGAGAGCCTGCTCTTTGACGACATCGAGCAGGTGGTCAAGTACTGCGACGGCTGGCAGCCGCGCCGGCACGACCTGCCGTATGACATTGACGGGATGGTGATAAAGGTCGACCAGTTCGGCGACCGCGAGGAACTGGGCATGACCGAGAAGAGCCCGCGCTGGGCCGTGGCCTACAAGTACCCGCCGGAAGAGACAGAGACTGTGGTGCGGAGGATATTCGTCAACGTCGGCCGGCTCGGGACGGTGACGCCGGTGGCGGAGATGGACCCCGTGTTTATCTCCGGCACGAACGTAACCCATTCGACTCTGCACAACATGGATGAGATTGAACGGCTGGACATCCGCGAGGGCGACACGATCGTGGTCCACAAGGCGGGGGAGATAATTCCGCAGGTGCTCAGGGTCGTGAAGGAGAAGCGGCTCGGCTCGGCCCGGCCGTTCCGGATGCCGACGAAATGCCCGGCCTGCGGGACAAAGCTGTTCAGGGAGGCGGATGAGGTCGCATGGCGGTGCGTGAACGTGAAGAGCCTTGCCGACCTGTACGAACTGAAGCTCGACACGCTGGCCGGTTTAGAGCGAATGGGGGAGAAGTCGGCTTCGAACCTGCTCGCCGGCATCGCTTCGAGCAAGACGCGGCCGTTTACGCGGTTTCTGTACGGGCTTGGCATCCGTCATATCGGGGTCCACGCGGCGCGGCTACTCGTACAGGCGTTCGGCTCGTGGGACCGGCTGAGCGAAGCGGCGGAGTCAGGCAAGGAGAAAGGGGAAAGTGGAAATGGCAAAGGGAGAAGGGGGACAGGCCAAACCGACAAGATTGCCGAGACGCCCGGGGTAGGCCCGGTCGTGGCCGAGTCCTTCAGGAACTTCCTGGCAGACCGGGAGAACGTGAGGCTGGTTGAGCGGCTGCAAGAGGCCGGGCTGCAGTTTGAGGAGAAGACAGCCGGCGGGCCCCGGCCGCTTGCGGGTAAGAAGTTCGTCCTGACCGGCACGCTTGAGAGCTATTCACGAGAGCAGGCAGCGGAGTTGGTTGTCTCGTTGGGCGGTAGCGTGTCGTCGTCGGTCTCGAAGAAGACAGACTTTGTGGTGGCCGGGGTCGCACCCGGCTCGAAGTTCGACCGAGCCCGGGAACTGGGCGTGAAGGTTATCAATGAGGAAGAGTTCAAACGCCTGGTCGCGGGCGTAGCTTAGGAGCCGGAACTAATGGCAATGACACTCGGTGAGCGCTGGGCAGAGGGCCCGGGACTGGACACGCCGGTCCAGTCTCTAAAGGGCATCGGGCCGAAGCGGGCGGAGCTGCTCGCCAAGGTCGGCGTGGAGACTAGCGGGCAACTGCTGTTCTTCGTGCCGAGGCGGTACTTGGACAGGTCGCAGATGAGGGCAATCCGGGACCTGCAGCCCGGTGACGAGGCGACGGTGCTGGGCAAGGTCGTGACCACGGGCGCGCGGCGACTGAAGAGTTACAAGCAGGTCGTGTCGTGCTTGGTGCGGGACGAAAGCGGCATGATTGAGGCGTTGTGGTTCAACCGGCCTGACCTTGCCGACCGGTTCCATGCGAACCAGGAGATTCTCCTGTCCGGCCAGGTCACCCGGTACCGGGGGATGCAGTTTGTGAACCCGATGTTCGAATTGGCCGAGGATGACGCGGAGTTCTCTTTCGCCAACGCGATTATCCCGGTTTACCCGCTGACCGAAGGGCTGTCGGTGTGGACGATAAGGCGGGCGGTGGCTACGGCGATGGAGAAGTGC
>JAPLUO010000154.1 GCA_026397595.1 Caldifarciminota bacterium | reverse complement strand
TCTGCGCTACGCTGTCGACAGTCATTGCTGTCTCCTTTCGTTGGTAGGTCATTAACGGACATTTACTACTACCATTTGAAAGCGGGACAGCTTTTCTGTCAATCTTGGCTTCCGGCATCGGCCTAATCATATAGCACTCACAGAGCTTGTCTGAAAACTAGCTTACAGCACTCGCGTGCTACCTCATGTTGTGTCCAGTGAACCGGCGACGCCCAGCCGGTTGTGGTTCAGGAAGGCCGAACCCGAGTTTCTGGACAAGCTCCACAATAAAGGATTTTGGATGGCGGCGCACTTGACACACTCGGCGTGGCATGACCGGATGGTCGAGTTGGACGGGTTTCGTACATCGTGAGTTCGGCGGGCTCGTACATCGTAGATACGGCTGACGGCTTACGGCTTGCGGCTTGCAGCTTACGGCCCGGACGAGGATGACATACGAATCGTTGAGGACACGCCCAAGGCCGAGACGTCTCAAGGCAGCCGTAGCCAAGGAGATACCACGAAGTAGGCGGTATGAGGAATGCATGCCTGCGGGGGTCGCTGTTGTGCGTGATGCTGGGGATCATGATCCAGGGGTGTGGCATCTACACAACGTACCAGACCGCTCGGGTTCTGCCGCCAGGGCACTTTGCGCCGGCGCTGGAGTGCGGGTTCGGGGCGGCGCCGGCTGTCGGAGGATTTCCCGTGATGATCGGCCTGGGGCCGTCGGTCCGCGTAGGCATCGCCAATGACATAGATATGGGCGTACGTCCCGCGTTGCTTTATGCGGATATCAAGTACCAGTTCCTGAAGGGCCCGCAGGACGGCGCATTCGACTTCGGAGTCTCGTATTTTCCGACAGCAAATACCGGTTGGGAATACCCGGACCGATTCCAGGAGTTCGGCCTGTACCCGATGGTGCTGTTTTCGACGGCTCACTACTTCTACGGCGCGCGGGTCGTCTACATACGGCAGAACCGCGAAGGCACGGTCTCGAACTACCTAATGCCCGGGGGCATCGTCGGGCTGTCAGTCGGCAGGCGGCTCCGCTTCCTGCCGGAGATCGGCCTCTATTATTGTGCGGTCTCCGGCCCCTACAAGAGGCTGCCGTTTGCGTTCGGCCTCGGTCTTGGGCTTGAATACGAGTTCGGCAAGCAGTAATGAGAATGGCGAGGGATGCTTCCCGTATTTCCGGCGGATGTCAAGGCGCGGCATGTATCGTCCATCGTTGCGTCGTACATCGTTGTTCGTTCCCGGCCGAGCGGAGCGTAGTGTCGGCCAACGATGAACGTTGTATGAATCAGCCGAACTAACTTGGCTAGTCGAGACGATGATGACGGCCGACTGCTTGCGGCTGACAGCTTACGGCATGAGGACGGAATGAGAAACACGCGAATCGTCGAGGACGCAGGCGGCTTACGGCGTGCTTGTCGGGAGAGATTCCTCCCCCCCGATCGCATCCGGGCAGCCGTTGACTCAGCTTCCCCCTGCGGTATACTCCCAACGTGACGAGGCCCTCCGGCCCGGCGGTGAGGAAGTCGGCCGCGTCCGGAAAAGACGTTCCCGAAATGTCCGAGAGAAGGAGCAACTCAGTGAGAAGATACCGTCTGACCGTATTGCTGGTTGCCGTGGTACTCTGCGGCACACTCTTGGTTTCCTGCCACAAGAAGGAAGAACTGGGGACGGACCCGGTCGGCCCTGACCGGTCTCTGCCGTATCAGTACCCGAACTGGATGGCGATGATTGACGACGGCAAGTACCTGTCCGAGATCACCATCCCCGGGACTCACGACTGCGGCGCGGACCTGCATACTTCGGAGCAGGGCACGGAATCAAAGTACACAATCTGCCAGGATTTCCGGCTCTCGAACCAACTGCTGATGGGCGTGCGATGGTTCGACGTTCGACTGTGCCTGGATGATGGCGGCGGTCTGAGTGTTCACCACGATAAGTACTATCTCCACAAGAGCTTCACCGACCTGCTCACCGCCGCCACGGATTTCCTGAACAACAACCCCACCGAAGTAGTGGTATTCATGATCAAGCAGGAATGGTCCGTCGCCAGCGACCATGACTTCCAGCAGGCCGTAATGCACATAATCTGGTCGTGGCCCGATTGGCAGTCGCGCTTCTATCTGGATACGCTGCGCGTTCCCAAGATAGGCGAGGTGAGGGGCAAGATCGTGCTCGTTCGGCAATATGGCAACGCCCTGGGAGTAGGCAACGCCGGCCTGCCGTTCGCCTGGGACGATAACACGACCGGCGGATACTTCACGAACGGCGGCGTCAATATTTACGTTCAGGACCACTACGCGATCTACACAGTCCCCTACGCCACCAAGAACAATGAGATTATGGACTGCGTCCGGAAGGCGAATGCGGACACGGACCCGCAGAGATTCTACCTGAACTTCACCAGCGGCGAAGAAGTCCCGAAACACTACCTGCAGACGACCGCAGCGAACATCAACCACGTGATTGACGAGTGGATGTGCACGCCGGAGATCTTCCGCAAGTGCGGCATCATCATGGTCAACTTCGCCGGCGGGTCTGACGACGGCGAAATCGGCAACGGCTTTGTGCAGACCATCATCAACTGCAACAACCTCCAGAACAAGATCGGCACGCAGACGTGGCAGCACTGGAACCTCGACGTCTCAACCTACCGCAACGGCGACCCGATTCCAACTGTGATCGACCCGACGGTCTGGGACACGCTCAAGACCGGGGCCTACTGCTACTACGACAACGACCAGGGCCAAAACGGCGAGGGCAACGGGATGCTCTACGGGAAGCTGTACAACTGGTATGCGGTGCATGACCCGAGGGGACTGGCCCCGGCAGGATGGCACGTGCCCAGCGACGCGGAATGGACCGAGCTCGTAAACTACCTCGGCGGCGCTGGCGTTGCCGGCGGCAAACTGAAGGAAACCGGGCACTGGAATAGCCCCAATACCGGCGCAACCGACGAGGTCGGTTTTCACGCCCGGCCGGGGGGCTATTTCTATGACACCTTCGGGGCCAAAGGAGCAGAGGGGTTCTGGTGGAGTGCCACCGACAGTGGCCCTAGCTTTGCCACGAACTGGGAGATGCGGTGGTACGACGCTAGCATCGAGAGTTACGACGAGCAGAAGAACTGGGGCCTGTCCGTGCGTTGCGTAAAGGACTGAATGAGCGACAGCGGCTCCCAGTCTCAGCTACTCCGAATCACGCTCCTGATCGGACTGGCTGCATTCGTCGCGAGTTGCACGAAGTCGGTGTACCTGACCGCGACCGATAACAGCCGGACGGTAGCGCTGGTAAAGGGCCAGCGGGTTGCGATATCGCTGGAGGCCAATTCGACCACCGGCTACCACTGGGAATTGGCCGAGTGCGACAGCGCGATCCTGGCCCCGCAAGGCGAGCCGACGTACGCCGCGTCACGCACCTCACCGATAGGTTCGGGCGGGCAGGCGTCATGGCGCTTTCGAGCGATGGCAAGAGGCAAGACCGAACTCCGGTTGGTTTGTCGGCGGTCGTGGGAAAACGAGAGCGAGCCGGGGCGGACCTTCGCTGTTACGGTCGTAGTGCGCTGATAAGGAGGCGTCCCGGTCGCCGCCCTGGAAAGGGTGAAGAGCAGATGAAGCGGTTTCTCACAATCGTCGGGATCACGGCCCTGCTTGGAATCGTCTGGCTCGGCGCGGGCTGCAAGCAGCCCCTGATTCCGAGCGAACACAGTCATGGCTGGGTAGTGGGAGGATCGGCGGGCGGGTACGGGACTATTCTCCACACCACTGACTACGGCGCCACGTGGTCGCGGCAGGGCGACTCGACCATGATTCCCGCAGCCGCCCTCCAGGGCATTTCGGCCGCCGACGACGAGCACGTCTGGGCCTCCGGCCAGCCGGCCGCACGGGACGGCGCCACATTCGGCACGATTCTCTACACCTCGAACGGCGGAACGACTTGGGTCCGGCAGGGCGACTCGTCTACGATCCCGAACGCGGCGTTCCTCGGCGTGAGCGCGGCCGACGCCCATGTCGTGTGGGTCGCCGGCAGCGGCGGCGCGATTCTGAAGACCACGGACGGCGGGACGACCTGGCTCCAACAGGCCCAGGGCCTGCTGCCAACCGCTGTGTTCCAGAGCGTGTACGCGTTCGACCGGAATGCGGTCTGGGTCGTCGGCCAAGAATCCAGCGGCAATGGCGCACCGGTCATTCTCCACACTACTAACGGCGGCAGCACCTGGACCAGGCAGGGTCAGGAAAGCCTGCCGGCCAAGGGATCCTTCATTGACGTTCACGCCGCGACCCAGACTACCGCCTGGGCGGTCGGCACGGAAATGGGTTTCCGCACAACCGACGGCGGCAAACACTGGGTTAGGAAAGCGCCCCCGGCCGGTATCGGCCACGTCAACGGGGTTTGTGCGGTCAACGAACAGGCGGTCTGGCTGGCCGTAGACTACTCGGGGGCCTACTTCACGCCGAACTCCGGCGATACCTGGATCAAGCAGAACACCCCGGGCCGAGGCTCGTTCTGCATGAACATCGGCGTCACGGCCACGCACCCGGACACGGTGTGGATGACCACAATCGCCGTCGGGCCGGGCGTGATACTCCACACGGTGGACGGCGGCGCCAACTGGGTTGAGCAACTGCGCACTGACAACGCCGGTCTGGGCAACGTCGGCCTGCGTGGTATTACCTTCGCCGGCGCGGCCCGGTAGCGCGACAAGGCAAACAGGGACGATGACCGTCTCCGGGCGCTGGAAGAACGGCAGCGCGACACGATACATGCGTCCTGGCGCCGAACTCAAGACCTGCTTGCGGCGTTGCGGCAAGTCGGCCGCGAGGTGCCGTGAGCGCGTGAGTAGTCCCGGCTCCGGCGGACAATGAACCGGTCCCTTACGACTCGGACGGTTGTTCGGATCTGGGTGCCAACCACAGTCCTCTTTCTGGCCATCCTTGCCACCACGTACTACTACACCAGGAAGGAAGTGACGCGAGGGGTCGAGCTGCAATCCCGGGACCTGGTTCGGTACTACACCGCCCGGTTCGAGGGAAAGTTCCGTCGGGTCGAGACCGTGGCCCGGATGGTGGCGGTCTATGTGGAAAGCCGGCCGGCGCTGGACGAGGCCGGCCTGACCACGTACATGAGCGGCGTGGTCCGCGCCGACAGCGAGGTGTATGGGTCGTGCGTGGCCTTCGAGCCGGGCGCGTTCGTTCCGGGCCGGCGTCTGTTCGCGCCCTACTACTACTCCCGCGGCGGCGAGCCAACGTTCGTCCAGCTCGGGACCGAAAGCTACGACTATCTCAAGTGGGACTGGTACGACGTTCCCCGGCGCACCGGCAGGGCGGCATGGAGCGAGCCCTACTACGATACCGGAGGCGGCGAGGCGATCATGATTACCTTTTCCGCGCCCTTTTCCCGGGACGGTCGGTTCCGGGGCGTAGCCACGGCCGACGTCAGCCTGAGTGAACTCAACGACGAGGTGAGACAGATCAGAGTGATGAGTTCCGGGTATGCCTTTATCATCAGCCGTTCCGGACGCTTCATCTCCTTTCCCGATTCATCCAGAGTCATGGTGGCACGGCTGGCCGACATCAGCCCGGGCCTGGCCGAGCAGATGACCTCGGGTGGAACCCGCTTCGTGAAGTCGGACGACCCCTTGACCGGGAAAGCGTCGTGGGTGATTTGCAGCCCGATTCCGGCCACGAACCTGTACCTTGCTATCGTCTTTCCGGTCCGCGAGGTGATGGCGCGGGTGTTCAGGTTTGAGAGGAGCACGTTCCTGCTGGGACTGGTGGGCCTCTTGGTTCTGATGCTGATTGTCGTGCTGGTTGCCCGTTCCATCGCGCGGCCGATTAAGGAGCTGGCGGCTTCGGTGCGGCGCGTGGGCGGCGGGGACCTGGATTTCAAGCCTCCAAAGAGAGTCACCGGGGACGAAGTGGGCGAGTTGACCACGGCCTTCGGCAAGATGGTCGAGGATCTGAACGGACACATCCGCGAGCTGCGACGCACCACCGCGGAGCGGGAGCGCATTGCCAGCGAGCTGGACATCGCCCGAGAGATTCAGCGGTCCATTCTGCCCGGCACGCTCGAGGCGGCTCCGGGTGCGGACAGCTTCGACGTACTCGGCCGCTGCATCCCGGCCCGGGAGGTAGGAGGAGATTTCTACGACTTCTTCATGCTCGGCCGGAAGCGGCTCGGTTTTCTCATCGGCGACGTTTCGGGCAAGGGGATTCCGGCCGCGCTGTTCATGGCAATAACCAGGACCCTGCTCAAGTCTACAGCGTTGCGCGGGGTGTCGCCCGGCGAATGCCTGTTCCGGGTCAACGAATTGCTGCTTGCGGAGAACAAGGCGACGATGTTCGTGACGGTGTTCTACGGCATCCTGGACGCTACCACGGGCGAGGTCTGCTATGCCAATGCCGGACACCCGCATCCCTACGTCCTGCAGAACGGCAAGACCATTCCGCTGGCCGGCGCCGGCGGGATAGTTCTGGGCGTGACCGAAGCGGCCCGGTACGAGACGGAGAAGACCAGGCTTGAGCCGGACGCCAGGCTGTTCCTGTACACCGACGGCGTTACCGAGGCGATGAACGCACGAGGCGAGTTGTACGATTCGACGCGGCTGGAACAAGTCCTGGCCGAGGCCGTCCCGTCTTCGCCCGAGGAGACGCTCCGGCGCGTATTCGGACACGTGCAGCGCTTCGTGGACGGTGCCGAGCCTTCCGACGACATCACGGCCCTGGCGCTGACCTGTCGGGGAGGAACCGGACCGCGTCACGCCGGGTTCACCGTCGCCAACCGGCTGTCCGAGATAGCGACGCTGCATCAGAAGGTCGAAGCACTGGGAAGGGACCTCGGGCTGTCGGTTGAAGCGATTCATGCCTGTAAGCTGACGCTGGAGGAGGTTGTGACCAACGTTATTAAGTACGGCCATGACGACGGCAAGGAGCATCTCATTGAAGTCGAGTTGACGGCGGATGCTGCGGGAGAGATTCGCCTCACGGTTCAGGACGACGGCAGGCCCTTCAATCCGCTGGACGCCGCCGAGCCCGATACCCGCTCCCTGTTACCCGACCGACCGGTGGGAGGTCTGGGCATTCACATTGTCCGGAAAGTCATGGATGATGTCCGGTACGAACGCCGCGACGGCCGCAACATCCTCATCCTTACCAAGCACGCTCTCGGAAAGACCGATGATCGCCAGGAGGACAACCATGGAACTCAGAACGCGGAATAGGATTGGAAATGCGACGGTGATGGAGGTCACTGGCCGCCTCGATGCCGTGACCTCCCCCGCGTTTGAGAAGGAGATTATCGCCTTCTTCTCGAACCCGGCACAGGGACTGGCGCTGGACCTCGGGCAAGTGGACTACATCAGCAGCGCCGGGCTGCGGGTGATGCTGCTGGGCGCAAAGAAGGCCAAGGAAAGCAACGGCGGCCTTGCGCTCTTTGGGCTGAGAAGCCAGGTGATGGAGGTGTTCAGAATCAGCGGGCTTACCTCGCTGCTCGCCATCCTGCCGAATGAGGCTGAAGCCCTGGCCGCGATTGAGCGTCAGACGGGAACATGAAGCCCCTCGTTTCCAGTCTTACGGTTCCCTGCCGACTGGATTACCTCGCTCCGCTGAGTGCGTTCGTCCAGGAGCTGGCCGGGCAGATGGGGTTTGACGAAAAGGAGCTGTCACTTATCCGGCTCGGGGTGGAGGAGGCGGTGACGAACGTCATCGAGCACGGGCTGGAGTTGAACCCGGACGAGTCGTTCACGCTGACCTTGGAGGCCGCGGCGTCCGCCCTGACGGTTCGCATCAGTGAGAAGGGGCTGCCTTTCGACCCGGCCCGGGCGCCGCAGTACTCGCCGGACCGGGCCGGCGAGGACACCTCCGGTCTGGGGATGTTCCTGATGCGGGCCGCGATGGACGTTGTCGAGTACCACAACCTGGGTCGCGACGGAAAGGAGACGGTGCTGGTCAAGCACCTTGGGAACAGGCGCATCGACCGGCTGATGGAACCCGAAGAGCTCATCGTCCGGGAAGAGGCTCCCCGCGTCACACCGCTGCCGGGCTTCACCGTCCGCCGGGCACGCCCGGAGGAAGCGATCGAGATCGCCAAGTGCGCCTACCGCGCCTACGGGTACACCTATTTCGCCGACTACATCTACTTTCCGGACAAGATCGCCGAGTACAACGCCTCCGGCCAGATGGTATCCGCGGTTGCAGTCACCGACGACGGCGCGCTGATGGGACACACGGCGTTGAAACTGACCGACCCAAAGGCAAAGACCGCGGAGATGGGCGTCGCGTTCGTCAAGCCGGAATACCGGGGAGGGGGTCTGCTCAGGCGAATGACCGACTTCCTGCTGGACTACGGCAAAGGCATCGGCCTGGAGGGCGTCTTCGGCCAAGCGGTTACAAGCCACACGGCGTCGCAGACGGTCATATCCAAGTACGGCTTCGTTGACTGCGGCTTGGTCTTGGGGATTCTGACCGACATGACCTTCAAGGAGATCTGCCAAGACCTGCACCAGCGGGAAAGCCTAGTTGTCAGCTACCTTCCGCTCCAGCGGCAGCGGTGCGCGGTCATCCATCCGCCCGCGCGGCACCTTGACATGGTGAGGAGGCTGTACGAGCGTCTGGCGCTGCCCTTTCAGGTTGAAGACGCCGCGGTCGCACAAGGTGCCGAAACGGACCAAGGAGAACTGGTCAAGACGGCGAAGAGCCAGTCCGCGAACTCGGCCGAGATCCGCGCCTCCTCGTGCGGTGACGAAGCCTTCAGCCTGACCCGGAGCCAGTGGAAGCAATACTGCCAGGAACGGACCGACGCCATCTTCGTCTACGTGAACCTCGAAGACCCCCGCTGTCCCGGATTCGCAGTCCGCTGCGAGGAACTCGGGTTCTTCTTTGGCGGCGTGCAGCCCGGCGCGGCCAACGGACGAGACGCCTTGATCCTGCAGTACCTGAACAACGTGAAGATTGACTACGACTGCCTGCACCTGTACTCGGCCGGGGCGCAGGAACTGGCACGCTACATCAGGGCAAGCGACCCCAACGCCGCTTGAATGCGGAACGGGAATGACCGGCGATGGACACTTCCCATATTTCTGAGCGATGTCAAGGCGCGACGCGGCTTCGCCGCGAGGTCCCAGTTGCCAGGTTCCAGTTTCCAGTTGGGATTATCGGGGGATTATCGGGGGACGCTAACCGTTTTAGGGACTCTGTCAAGCTGGAGGCAGCGAAACGAAGGGAAACGGTGACACAAGATGAAACCCTGCCTGCCCAGCGCCCGGTACCGTTTCGTTCGTGGCCGATTCCGCCTCGGGGCACTTTGACTTTTGACCTTTGCCTTTTGCCTTCTGACTTGCGCGCCCTGCGCGCCATGTATGGGTTCCGGTGACTTGCCGATTTCCGAGCTCGGGCAAGACACGAGCGGGTTACGAGTTGCGCCCGCGCCGGGCGCGGGAAATCTCAAACTCCAAACCCCAAATCCCAAACCCCGCGTGGCGGAGGCGGTCGGTCGGCTTGACCGCACCGACGACCGGGCTAGACTTGCAGCGATTATGATTGTCCGAGACCGCATTTCGCCGGCCGAACGCAGGCAACGATAGAGCTGGAAACCGACATGGACGCCACGAAGACACGAAAGACACGAAACGGATGAGTGCTGAGGGAATGGCGGTTCGTTTCATTCGGGTTGGCCTCGGCGGCCCCTGTCGGACAGTGCGTGACTTCGTGGCTTTCTATCTCGGAATTCGGGATGGAGTCGTGCAGGCGCTAAGATGAGCGACAATCTGCCCGAGCGCAAGGTGACGGGGTCGGAGATTGTGTTCTACCAGTCCGAGGACGGCCGCACGAAGCTCGACGTGCGCCTCGAAGACCAGACCGTCTGGCTCAATCAGAAGCAGCTCACGGATCTGTTCGCCAAGGCCAAGGGAACGATCAGCGAGCACATCAAACATATCTTCGAGGACAAGGAACTCGAGGAAGATTCAGTTGTTCGGTTTTTCCGAACAACTGCCGCTGACGGTAAACAGTACGAGGTGGCCCATTACAATGCGTCGGATAGCCATGGGAATGAGCGATTGGATCACGAAGCTTGAAGGTTTCTTGACCTTGAACGACCGCGAGATATTGCAGAACGCCGGCATAGTTTCGGCGGAATTGGCCAAGGCGCACGCGGAACGCGAATTCATCGAGTTTCACACGATCGAGGATCGCAGCCTTGAATCCGACTTCG
>JAPLUO010000181.1 GCA_026397595.1 Caldifarciminota bacterium | reverse complement strand
CCGACCCGAGCCCGAGCATTGCGTCGCCGCGGGTGGCACTTGACGACGGTCTTCAGGACCCCGACGGCCTCAGGACAGAGGCGGCGGAGAGAAACAACGTCGCGAAAACGACGATCCTGCACGCTTGTAGTACAGATTCAGGTTTCCGGGTTTGGGGTTTGGTGCTTGGAGCTTCCCGCGCCCTGCGCGGGCATGGGGTCTTGCAACGCGGGGCGGGCAGGGGTACAATTAGATAGTCGGGTGCGGAGCCCAAATGACAGCCTTAACCCCACAGTGGGCAGGCTTGCCGGGCACGCACCCGGCATTTCTGTCCTCCGGTCCGGACACACTGCCTACTGCGAACTGGAAACTGGAAACACGCGCGAAGCGCGCGGAACCCGTCTCAACGGCAACCGCGCGTCGGTCCGGCGAGGACTTCACTTTGGGGCCACGTTTCTTTCTGGCGTCACTTTACTCTGGCCCACCAAGGCATGTCGCGGATTTCGACAAAGTACTTGTGCAGACCCTGAAGCTTCTCGTCGTCCATCGCGGATAGCCCCTTCACTACCTCATCCGGGTGTGTGCGCAAGTATTTCCACACGTGGTTCGGTATGGTAAACGGGCACGCCATTGCGCTAGCTCCGCTCGACCCTGCGAACTCTAGAAGTCCCTTTCCCATTAGAGACTGGGCGACCGCGTGATGGAAGTACACGGTAACCGTGCGTGCATTGTTCACCAGGCAGTGAGCGAGGACGACGCGCTCGAACTCGCCTAGAGTGGCTATGTGCGCTATCGCTACTCTACGGCTACGTGATTCCCGTACCCAGCGCGCTACCGTAGGCACCATCTGGGCCACCCAGAATACGGACGCTGCGCCTGTGATAAGAGTGAGGAGCCAGCGATAGCTGTCGGTTAGCGTCGTGATGTGCAGCGACTTCGCATAGCTGGGAGGCAGACCGAGCAGGAGCACGCCCAGGAGGGCTATGGCAAAGAGATGGCGAGCGGGAAGCTGGATTGCCTTGAGCCAACCCCCTATGTCAACCATCAGTCACACCCCTTGAGTTCCGGTGGAATCCACCGCTGCAGCTCCCACGTCTAGGAGGGGCTTTCGTGCCATCGCGGAATTGTAGACAGTGAGGGTTAGGATGTCAAGGCGGCGGGGCGGCATGAGTTCACCAAGGATGCTCATTCGGGTCGTCATAGAACCAGCCGAGATCGCGCAGGACTATCCGCGCCGCGCCCAATCCGGCTACGGACCGGATTCTCCTCATAGAAGACCACGCGCGGCTAGGTCGATGGCCTCGACGAGCGCGCCGAATGATGACCAGGTCTGCTTCTCGTAGTCCGATTGGTTGACGCGGAGGAAACGCCAGTCTTCGCCGGTCTGCCTGGAGACGCTGCGACACCATTCCAAGATGGCTTGGTCTTTGGCCTCGGTTCCTTCCCAAACGCGGCCCTTGGTCTCGACTATCCAGTTGACTTCGCCCTGCTGGGTCTTCTGGACGAGAACCCAGTCAGGATAGTAGAAACCGATGGCGCTGCTGGGCTTCAGGTAATCAACACGGAACTGGGAACGGGAATCGCCCTGCTCGGTGGTACCAAGACTGGCAAACCGAACGACGCCCTTCGTGTTGTCCAGAAACTCAGCGAAACGGCGCTCGAAGTCGTTGTAGGTGGCGACGTAGTTGAAGACCGTCCTCTTGGCCACAAGCGGAGGCAGATTGCGCCGCCAACTGAAGGGCTTGGTCTCGGAGAGCCGAAAGTCGGCCTTATCGAACTCAATTGCCCGGCGCACGACGGTCAGCTCGGCTATCTTGCGGGCAAGATACTTGGCAATGCCCTCCCGAATTTCGAGCCGTGAGAGGTGCGAGCGAATGGCGTCTTTCTCCGTATTCACCTTCTTGCCGAAACAGCGTGTCGCGACATAGTCGCGCACGACAGGGTACAACTCTGCAAACCGATTCGGCAGTCTGGCGCGGTCAGCCACCTTGTTGACGATCGAAGCAAGCAACTCATGGACCGGCTGAAGCTGACTGGCCGTGACGTCGGCCTGGTGCACTTCGGTTTCAGTGGTCGCGAACTCTAGCTTCAACCTAATGCAGAACTGCTCCGCCAGTTCCTCCTGCTCGTAGATTGCCGCGAGCTTCGCGACGTCCAGCTCGGACAGCTTGAGCACGTCGTGTACAAGACTGGGTTTGGTGATTGGAATCGCGATGTCATACTCGATCCGTTCCTGCACCGGCTGAATGACCACTGGCAGGGGTGGGTCTGTCGTGGTGCTGCCGACGCCCACGCCCTCGGACTCAAGCTGTGAGCGTAGAACCTTGAGCAGGTTCCGCGTGCCGAGAACTTCCAACGTCTGGGTTCGGTCTGAGCTCACATCGGTCATCAGACGCAGGCCACGTCCGATTACCTGCTCGGGCAAGATTTCGGCTTCGGCTGTGAACGGCCGCAGGCCCAGCACGACGGTCACGTTGCGCACGTCCCAGCCCTCGCGCAGCATCATCACGCTGACTATCGCTTTGATCTTGTTGTTCGGCTTGTCGATGTCGCGCGCGGCCGCCCGCGCCTTCTCCAAGTCGGTCTTGGTAATCTCGCCCTTAGTGTCGGTGTGGATGACCAGCACCTCAGACTCCTTGAAGCCGAACTCCTGTGTCTTCCACAGGTATCTGCCCAGCGCGTCGGCGTAGACGTTCTTCTCGGCCATCAGGAACAGCACCGGCTTGCGCCCGAGCTTCTTGTAGACCTTGGCGTGTTCCTTCCAGCGTGCCACTGCGGCTTGGAGCCAGTAGCCGTACTTCTCGGCCACGTTGCCGGCCGTGATGTGCTCGGGGTCCTTCTTGGGCTGTTTGGGGTCGTCCTCCTTGGTGACAATGATGGGCGCCTTGACGATGCGGTCCTCGACCGCCTGAGCGAGCGGGTAGTCGCAGACCGTCCACGGAAAGTACATCCCGTTCGGGTCTTTGGGCGTTGCGGAGAAATCCAGCCAGAGCGCGAGTCCATTGGGCAACGCACGGTGGACGCCAAGCAGCCACTGCATCCACGCCTGGCTCTCGGTATGGACGTGATGGGCCTCGTCATACAACAGCGCCAGGTCACGAAGGGACTTCACTCGCTCCAGCATCGACCGCTGGCCCGAGGCGGCAAGGTCTAGAACGGGCTCCTTGCCCAGCAGCTTCACGACCGCGTTCTGTGGCGTCCAGTCTTGGTCGCGTGACTCGTCGAGTTGCTGGATGTTGGTAAGGAACAGGTTTCCTGATGGGTCAGGTTCGGCCGCCTCGCCGCGCAGGATGACCTTTGGTGTGAACTTACCCCATTCGGGAGGGACGAGCGGCAGTTCGTAGAAAATGCGGTTGCTCGCGAAGTCCTTCTCCAGCCGCTGGTAGACGATGATGTCAGGCGCGACGATGAGAAAGTTGGTCGAGAGGTCGGAGCCCGGCACCATCTTGCGGTGGAAGTGCGACCAGACGACCGCCATGGCCATCACCCAGGTCTTGCCCGAACCGGTCGCCATCTTGAATGCGTAGCGCCGGAGGTCCTCCGGCGGCAGGTCCTGCACGCCCTCGCCATCCAACTCCGGCACGTGCCGCCGAATCTGCCGGCAACCCTCCATCGATGTCTGGAACTCGAAGTTGTCCGTCAGCAAGTCCTTCTTGTACTTGGTGGCGTAACGCGCAATCAGCTTCTGGCCGTCCTTGTTGCGCGCAACCTCCACCAACCAGACGAGCGTCTCCATTGCCTCCCGCTGGCAGAACCAGTAGCGGAACGGCACGCCATACCCGGGAACCTCGTGGTCCTCCTCGAACCAGAACCTGAACAGGTGGCGCGTCACCTCGGACCCGCCTTCATATCCGCTGTCGCGCCAAGCGTCCACTGCCTTCCGAATCTTGGGTACGAGTAACAACCGACTCTCGCGCCTGCCCTCCGCCACCCGCCAGCCGGTCGGCGCATTCACGTCCTTGACCAAGTGCTGGGTCGGTTTCTCCCACGGCCGGCGGCCCGGAATCTCGGGCAGGTCCTTATCGTAGTCTATGACGGCCCGTGGCATGGCTACTTCACCTCGACATCGAACGCCTGAGACGTGTCATTGCCGAAGATGTCGATGACCTTGACCAGAATGCGGTACTTGCCCGGCTTCTCGTAGGTGTGCGAGTCGGACGTAAGCGGCAGCTTACGCTCCTTGCGAGTCCGGTAGGCCACCCAGCCCTGCATGAAGGTGTCGCTCTGGAAATCCCAGTCAACCGCCCAGTAGTCGATGTAGTCCGACCACTTCTTGACCTTGCCCCGCACCTCTTCGGGAATCAGCTCGGTGTTGGGGATGACGAAGTCCTTGAGTGCGACCTGCGCGGTGAGCTTCTTTGGCTGTTTCACCTCGGCCTCAAGATAAGCCAGCTCAAAGAAGCGCACGTCGCCCTTGGCGGCCGCCTGCTGCTCCACACCTCACGCGGAATCTGCAGCAGCAGGAGTTTCACGCTCTTCTTCTTCGCGGCCTCGACCATCAGGTCGTACAGACCCATCTCCCACTCCCAGCCGAGCACGTGCAGTTCGCCCTGCTTGAGCTTGGCGCACTCATCGATAGCCGCGTCAATCTCGGCGATGGTGACTGGCGCATCGACCGCGCCGATGTGAACCATCGCCCGACCCTTCTTGCCGTGCAGATGGCTCATGCCCGCGACCGGCTGAGCTTTGTAGAGCTTGAGGATGAAGGCCAAGTACTCGTAAAGTGTCCGTTCGGTCAATGTCTTGCCGTTCTCCGCAAAGGTCACGCCCTGCCAGTACTGCCGCTCGTACTTGCCGAGGTTTAGGACATCAAAGGGCTTGCAGCCCTCGATACCCAGCAGCCGCTTGCGCGTGACGTGGATTGCCCAGCGGCCAAGGTCGCAGCCGATCCAACGCCGTCCGAGCTTCTCTGCGACGGCAGGAGTCGTGCCCGAGCCGCAGAACAAGTCGGCCACGAGGTTGTCCGCATTGGACGAGGTTTCGACTATGCGCTTTAGTAGTCCCTCCGGCTTCTGCGTGTCGAAGCCCAAACCCTCGTCGCCCCACGAGACGACGTACTGAACGGCCTTGTCTGACCAGATAGTCTGAACTGGCATACCCTCCGCTTCGTCCAGGTACTGTTTCTGGCGTGCGACTCCATTCTTTGTGTAAAAGACCTTTCCTGCTGCATCGAGTTTCTTCATGGTCTCAATCGGACACCGCCACAGTTTTCTATGGCCTTTCCATTCGTAGTCGTAGCCACCGCCGCTCAGTCCGTAGGCGGAGAGGTCGCCTGACTTGAACCGCCGGCCGTCCTTCTCCTTGTAGCGATAGTACGTGTCGACGTAATCCTTGTCGTACTGTGTCTTGGGGTCATTCCAGGTATGCTCAGGTCCTTTCGTGTAGAAGTAGAGGATCTGGTGGTTAATCCCATAACGCCCGCTGTCGCTGTGAGCGGTAGTGCACTTCCAAGCTATCTCGTTACGAAAGCCTGGCCGCCCGGGTTGTCCCCCAGCACCAAAGACCTCGTCGAGCATGGGTCTTATGAAACCGCTAACTTGCCATCCAAGGTGAACGTACATGCTGCCGGTTGGGCTCAGAAGATCACGCGCAAGCTGCAGCCTTGGGTAGAGCATCGCCAGATACGAATCCAACCCATCTCCCCAAGTGTCACGATATGCCTTCTCTTCAATCGCGGACTGGTCCTTGTGCAACTCAAGACTCTGCTCTCCGATCTCGGACGTGAAACTGAAGTCGCTGCCGGTCGCAAACGGCGGGTCGATGTAGATGAGGTCAACCTTCCCGGCGAACCTCTCTAGCAGAGACCCCATGACGAGCAGGTTATCGCCCCAGATGAGTTTGTTTCTCCAGCCGGTCTCAACCGTATCGCCTTCCTTCGCTTCCCATGTGTCGAACAGCGTAGCCTTGTTCTTCCTGGGGGCTTCGCGTGTCGCCCGGCTCTCATTTACCCGCTCGATTACCTGGAAAGGCAGGCTGACCCGCGGCACCTCCTTGAGCGTCCCGTCCTCGTTGTACTTCCCCGGCCAGACTAATTCGGTCTTGGTTATCTCAATCTTCGCCATGTCCTATGCCTCCTCGTGCAGTTCCTGCGTGGTCACATCCGCCACGTGAATCCAACCTCGGTCGAATGTGAAGTTCTGAGCCTTTCCCGCCGGGTTCTGGATTCTGACAATACGGGCGCTGTCCGTCCCTGCCTGTTCCACGATGTACAGCCAGTATGCTTCTCTGTGTTCCTGAGCGCATCTGAACTGGGTATCCGACATCGTAACGGGTCTATTCTGCAGACTGCGGGTCATCGCCTTGACCTCAACCCATCTGGTGGTGTTACCACTGGTGCCTGTTTCGTACAGGTCGAAGCCGGGGTTGTTCGTTGCGGTCTTTTGCAGTAGCGGTTCGTGACCGATGATCAGCTCGATGGCCTTCGCCTCAAGGGACATGCGCGCATCGTGCGAGAGCCCGTCAGGATCCTTCTCCTCGTCAGAGCTGACGGCAATGTACGAAACGAATTCGCGTGTTCCGGGTACTCCAGGACCATCAGGACCGCCATCGTGGCCTTTCGATGTAGGCGTGCCCGGGCCATCGACTTCCTCTGTTGGTTTGGTCGGCCCTGGCACACCCGGGAGCAATAAGTCTATCGCGCCCTTTATGCCGAAGCGTTTCTTTAGCTCCGCTTCGCTGGTTAGCCCCTGAGCTTTAAGCCAGTCCAATAGACCCGGTTCGAAACCTGCCTTCTCCGCCAGAGCATCGATGTTCGGCGATTTGAACCTGATCCTCGACTTAAGGTATGGGTCATCCTTCCAGCCTAGCTTCTCGAAAAGAATGCGCCCTGGCTGCAGAAGTACGCCCGCTTCGTTCGGCACCCAATCAGCGGCATTGAGTTCCTCTACGAAAGCTGGGTCGAACTCCTCTGCCCTAGTAACACCGTGGAATGACCCGCGGTAGCTTCCGACAAACGCCCCAGGCTGCCTCCCCGCGAGGTCCGACAGCGCGTCCCAAAGTGTCGAGGCCCTCTTGCGCCGGCCTGCCGCGTCCAAGCTAGGCAGGGACTTCAGCAACTGCCCTAGCCCCGCCAAGTCGTAATCGTCAAACCTTTCTTCGCTGCGGGTCTTGGTTGTCCCGGCTTTCTGACGGATGAGCATCAACTTGGTTCCGTCAATCACTACGGGCCGGGTAGTTCTCAAGTAGCGCGCCACACCGCTAGCCTCCAGAAGGTCACGCGCCTCAGCGCGAGACAGACACTCATGTAAGTCATCGACCATCAACACGCCGCCCACGCCAGCGAACAATTCCGTCAGTCGCTCGGTCCTAATGTAGACGTGTTGGGGCAGGGCAAGACCCCTGGCACCGCTACCCGCGTCCACGGTAGGGACGAACGCCGTTTCGCGGAGCGCCTTCAGGAGTTTGTCGCGCTGGGCCTTCGAATCCGTAGCAAAAGCCGCAAGAATACGGCGCATGTCCTGCTCGTATTCCGGCACGCTGACCTCGCCCTTGGTTTGACGGTACTTCTGCAGCAGATTTCGGATGACATCATCCACGGGATCCGGCAAAGTCAGCCCCAGCGATTCGAGGAACTTGCGGGACGCATCGGTTGCGCACACGGCAGCACGAACCGTGGGAAATCCGGTCTCATCTGGGCCAGGCAGAAACGCCTGTGCCTTTCCTTGCAGCAACGCGGATACATGTTTGCCGTCCGCCAGACGGACTAGCGGCGAGTCCTCGTACTGCGAGCGTAGAAAAACTTGGTGGCCCAGGAACTCGTACAACTTGAGGACCCACGCATCCGGTTGAGCCTCAAGGAATTTCTTTTCCAGCTTCCTGACAAACATGTCGGGTGTAACTTCGGTTACGTCGTGCTGGGTCATCAGATAACTACGCAGCAGCGCAGTACGGTCAGCCGTTATGTCACGGCTGAGCCAAGCCAAATCCGTCTTCTCGCCGAACAGCACCCCTAGTTGTTTCGAGTCTACGAGATTCCGTAGTTCCAGCGTGCTGGCGAGGCGCGCGGTCCCGGAACACGAATACCCTCCAGTGGACTTAGGCAGGAACGGTGTGCTCTTGATCGCAGCCTTTGTGGCCTCGAACAACCCGGCGAACATACTCTTGCTGCCGAACTTCTCGACATCCAATGGCAGGCACTCTAGCGCATTGACGTCGAGCTTCTCGTCGTCGCGCAGCCACTCCAGCGCCCTAACTAGGAGTTCCGCGGTCTTGCGCAACAGCTCCTTGTTCCAGGGATCGCCGGGTGGCACGTTCTCCCGGCTCGGGGTCGTGCGGTACGGTCCTTGGACTAGGAAGCCGAGGTTGGTTTCGAGGGCCGTTGGGAAGAACGCCACCAAGGGCGAACTGGAAACGCGACGCACTTCCTCACGCTGCGCTTCTCCTTCCTTGGCCAGTGAGAACGCGACCTCGATTTTCCCCACAGACTCGCCCTTAGCGGTGGACACCAGCTCGGAGAATACCAGTCGGGTTTCCTCGACACGCGGCTGGCCCCCAGCCTGGCCGATGACCGTAACCCGCCGCACACCTTTGCCAAGATCGGTGTCACGTTCGCGAAAGAGCGAACCGGACGGGCCTTTCTCCTCTTCCCATTCTATCCTCTGGATCTCCCGAAGGAACAAGAGTGTACCGGGCGCGAGGTTCTGGAGTCCTGAGGCTATGTCTGAGCCAAATACTGCGTCAGACTGCTTTCGCGGTATCAGGATAACGGTCTCTCCATCGCTGCGCGTCATCGGCGACACAGAGACCGGCCGCACGAAGTCCTCAATTGCGAAATCCTCGGTCCCCGAGTGAATCTCGGGGCGGTCGGTAAACGCATACACAGACTTGAAACCGATGCCAAAGTGACCAATATCGGTCAGCGCCTTTGTTGTCTCACCTACGCTGCAAATCCCTATGACATCATCTATGTCGAACGGCTCCCCGAAGTGGCTAACCCGCAGGCAATTCTCGGATAGGGTAAACTTGACTATTCGCGACCCCTGCCACCCAGCAGGCCGTCGTCTCAAAGCGTCCTCGGCGTTCTGGAGCAACTCGAATATGAAATGCGCCCTGTCAGCATAGAGCGAGGAAATGGTGCGTATGCTATTGCTGGCCGTGCGCTTGAGCCGCTCGGCGTCGTTCGCGATTGCGTCGTAATCAGTCACTGTCACCCCCTACTGAGGTAACGCCTTCGACCTGACAAAGCGCCCTCAAGTCACACTCTTTGCATATCTTCTTCTCCGGCTTCAGGACGACGCGGAAGTCCTGCGTCTGAATCTTGCCGACCACCTCGTCAAAGTGGCGGCCGGCTTCTGCCACCAGCTCCGGCCGGTAGGTGAACTCCATCAGCGCGTCTTGTTTGCGCGGCTCGGATGTCCAGTAGAGCAGCAGCCGGTCTGGGTGCTTGCCGTGCCGACTCTCGAGTATGTGTGCGTAGGTACAGAGCTGCCGCTCGTAGTCGGCGAGCAGTTCAGGCGAGTTAGCCGGCTTGGGCGACGTCTTGAAGTCCAGCACTTCGAGCCGGCCGTCGCCGCCGAGAAGCAAGTCCACCTTGCCCGTCAGGATGTATCCGTCCTTCTCAATGGAGACATCTACCTCGGTCTCTATCACGCGGCGCATCTCATCCTGGTTCTGGTTGAAGTAGTTCAGCACCTGCCTGAGCGCGGCCTGCTTGGCGACCGGGCCGATGGGCCGGACATCGGACAGCGTCAGGAAACTGAACTCCCGCTCGAACATCACCTTGATGACCTCCTCGCTGAGTCGCGCTATCCCGCCGTCCATGACGACACGATGGATGCTCTCGATTGTCTGGTGAACCAGCAAGCCGAAGAAGATCACCGCTGAGCGCGACGGCGTGAAGTCGTACTCGCGGAAGAACTGGTACTGGCGAGGACAGGTCTCGTACAGCCTGATGTCGCCTGTGAAGCTGAACGACCGCTTCAGCGGGACGCGCTCTTTGTACAGGAAGCTCTGGGCCGCAAGCAGGTCTTGCTGGACGTAGGGCCACTGTGGCAGGCCCTGCCAGATGGGAGCAAAGTAGTCCTTGGGCGTGTCGTTGGCGGTAAGGACCAGCACCTTCTGTGGGCGGGAGAACGCGACGTAGTGCAGCCGCATTCGGTCAAACGCGGTGACGCGGTTTTCCGGCTCAAAGCGCGGCCGCTGGTAGAGTGCTCCTAAGTCCCGGTCTATTCGCTTGGGACTGGAGAGCTGTTTTGCGAGCGAGCCTACGACCACGACCGGGAATTCAAGCCCCTTGGCTTGGTGAATCGTCATCACCTGCACGTGGCCCTTGGGAAGCGGCTGATTGGGGTCTTCGTACTCGTTGATGCCACCATCGTAGAGCAGGCGCATTAGACTGCTGAAGAGGTGATAGCGTATAGACTCTCGCCTGTTGTGCGTTATGACGGTGTAATGGTAGTAGTTCTGGAAGGTGTTGAGCAGTTGCGACAGAATCGACAGGTTGCGAGCCCGGTTCTCATTTCGCACCATGGAAGAGAATGGCTCCAGTGCCAGCAGTTCGTAGAAGAGGTCGGCCGGTCGCAGGTCAAGCGACTCGCCGGGCTGCAGAGATGCAATCGCGGTCGCATGTCGCTGAAGCGCGACGGAAAGCGGATGGGGCGCGGCATAGTCTTTCGCGAGGCCAACGATGCATGCGTCAACGTATTTACTCAACTCCTGCAGCGTCGCGCCGCTCAAGGGGCCCCGCCCGTCGCCATAGTATCCGAAGATGAGCGCGAGGCAGGCTATCATGTGCTGGACTTCACTGTTCTCGAAGTAGGCGCGGGCACGCGGGCAGAACGTCGGGATGCCTTTCGCGGCCAGGGCGGCGAGGTAGTGCCCGCTGTGGTCTGAGCGCACACTGTGCAGGAGCAGGGCGACCTGACTGTAGTCGGCGATGACGTCCTTCTCTTTGAGGAACGACACAAGGTCGGCCAATCGACCGGCTTCGTCTCGCTCGCCTTTGCCCCATATAGAGAAAACGGATGGATAGTCCGGGGCCTCAGCTTCCGGGTCGGGCGTAATGGTCTTGTCGTACCTGAACGGGAGCCCCTTTGGGTTCGTCCAGTTGGCCGAAGCCATCCAGTGGTCGTACGCCTTGATGATGCCCGGATGCGAGCGATAATTGGTTGTGAGCTTGACCACCTGCGTATCCGGCAGGCGCTCTTGGAACTCAAGGATGTTCCTGACCGTGGCCCCGCGGAACCGGTACAGGCTTTGGTCTTCGTCTCCGACCACGCAGAGGTTCCCGGTCGGCTCGGCCAGCTTCAGGAGAAGCTGCTCTTGGATGTAGTTGGTGTCCTGGTACTCGTCCACCATCACGTATTTCACACCCGCCGTAATCGCGCCGGACACGCTCGGGTCCATAAGCAGGCCGTATGCGAGCTTCTGCTGGTGCGCGAAATCCAGACGGTTGCCGGTGAGCAGCAAGCGGCAATAGGCTTCGTATGCTGCCCCCAAGCCGGCTAGGAAGGTATCGGCACTGCTCGTCAGGCTCTTGGGGTCGACGAGCTCTTCAGTAACCTTGTTGAAGTAGTCGCGCAGGCCTTCGATGGCTGTCCACTTCGTGTTCCATCTTCCAAGATACGGCGGCACGGCGTCCTTGCCTACGACTTCTGCGAAGTTGTCATACAGGAACAGAAGCTGGGTGAGGTCGTCCAAGGTCTCGAAGTTGCTGCCCAGCGGCGTGCGGTGGCGGTGCAGTTGGATAAGACGGTTGCAGTAGCCGTGTATCGTCGTGGCCTTGAGTTCGGACAGGTCGGCAGAGTAGCCAAGTTTGCGGGCGGCGGCGGCGGTGCGGTCGCGCAACTCGAACGCCGCCTTCTCGGTGAACGTGCAGGGCACGATTTCGCGCGGCTTCGCCTTTCCGAGGAGCAGTAGGTTCATCGTGCGCAGAACCAGGCTGAACGTCTTCCCGGAGCCCGGCCCGGCGATGACGAGAAGCGGGCCTTGGTCGTGTCCGACGATCTGCTGCTGTGCGAGGTTGTCTTTGAGTCTCGGGTACTCGCGTAAGATGGCAGGCGCTATCGTCACAGCAGTCCGGCCTTTCGGAAGCTGAACACCTTGTCGGCCGTGACTATCAGGTGGTCGAGCACGTTGATCTGCACCGTCTCCAAGGCGAGAACCAGCGCGCGCGTGACCAGCTTGTCCTGCTCGCTCGGTTGGGCATTCCCATCGGGGTGGTTGTGTGCGAAGACGACGGAAGACGCTTTGCGCTTGAGGGCAGCTTCGACGACACGCCGTGGATACACCGTCGCGCGGTCGGTCGTTCCTTCCTCAATGGTTTCCACTCCATCCTTGAACAGACGGCAAGCCCCGTCGAGGAAGCCTACTTGGAATAGCTCGTTGGGCGATGAACCTAGTCTCGTACGCCAGAAGTAATGCAGCACTTCCGGGTCAGCCAGGTTCTCGCGTTCCTCCACGGCAAGTTGCTGGTACAGGTTCGCGAACTCGCGTATGACTTTCAGCACCGTTGGCGCCACGGTGCCAATGCCGTCGACTTCAGAGAGCGCCTCGACCGGCGCGTCCATGATGCCCCTGACGGTGTGGAATCTCTCCAGCAGAGCCTTGGCCGGCTGTTTGACATCTCGCCGCGGTATGGCCAGCGTCAGCAGCAGTTCCACTGTCTCGTGTTCTGCAAAACCGGCGAACCCGGCCTTCAAGAACCGCTCTCTCAGCCGCTGCCGGTGACCAAGGTAGTGCGGCTGCTGGTTGTCCGTCTTGCCTTCGCCGGTCATGAATCACGCAGGGCCGAGAAACACCTCGCGTCACACCCTGTCAGATGGAGGCTTCGGACTGCCCGTGCTCGGTCAATCACGCTGGAGGTTATAGCGGGAAAAGAGGCCGGGGTCAACCCGCGCGTTGCGCGGGAAATCACAAGTCCCAAACCCAAATCCCAAAACCGAACCTAGAGCGGCGCGTTGCGAGGGCTACGGCGTCGGCGGGGCGGCGTCGAAGACTTGCGTGCGGATTGCCGCGAGCACAGCGGGCGCAGGACGCCCGGCGAAGCTCTCGCCCGAGATGCCCTGCTGGCGCGAGAGTTTGTAGAGCTGCCGCGCGTAGCTGAGGTAGGGGACGTACATGATGGTGTGCACGCCTGCCGCGTTGAGCGTCTGCCGCGCCTTCGTTTCCATCTCGCAGAGGCTGGCTACCGCCGCCTTGTAGTGTTCGAGCATCTCCGGCCGCAGGGCATCGAGCGTCTCTTTCATCCTGCTGGTATCGGTCTTCATCTGCCAGGCTATCAACCGCTGATTCGAGTCGGACATAGGAACTCCTTTCAGGTTTCCGGTCATTCAGGGCCCGCCGTGCTGCCTCGGCGCAGGCCCTCACATAGTTATACGCAACAGAGGGCGCGATTTGTTAAAGAATCTTCGCCTTCCGGCCCGGCCGCGCCACACGGGCGCAGGCCTTCATATAGTTATATGTCCACCGAAGCTCGATTTGCTCAAGAATCTTCATCTCTCTTCGGGGTCTTTGCGTATCTCTTTGTAGCGTAACACGTTAGCGGAATGGCCCTCGTGAAATAGGCTGAAATCGACACCCCGCAAACCGGAGGGGGAACCGTTCCCGGAACGGTTCCCGGGGTGACTTCCAGAAAGACTCTCGCGGAGGTTGGCGGATGGGTTTTCCCGGCGATTCTGCGGCCGATTTGCACTGCGACAGCCGGGCCTTTTCGGAAAGTGACTTGCGGTCGGACCCTGGCTATGACTGCCGAACCGACTTTCCAGCCGATTCGCATCGCGATTCACGGGCAGACTCGCGGTGCGATTTGCCGGGGGACTTGCCGGAGGACTTCGACGGCGTCCTGCGAACAAGGCTTCTCTGGACGCTCTGACCAACACATCGGGCAGGCGTGGCGTCCGGCCCGGCCGGCAGCGTCGGGCATGACACTTCTGCGGTGGCCCTGTCCGGTGACATTGTCGCCGCCGTATGACGCGTCGGCCGCGGATGCTTGACAAGCGAACGTGAGTCGGTATTATCTCCGTTAAGAGAATCACAACGTGACTAAAGTAACAGTCAATGAAGCGGATACCTAGTAAGACAGTGGAGCGGTTGATAGTGTACCGGCGGTTGCTGGCCTCGCGTGGTGATGAGCAATCCCGGCACATATACTCGCACGAGCTTGCCGGGTTGGCCCGCGTGTCAGCGGTGCAGGTGCGTCGGGACCTGATGGAGGCCGGCTTCTCCGGCAGCCCGAGCCGCGGTTACGAGGTCGAAGAGCTGCTCGACAGCATTGACCGGATTCTCGATGCCCCGGACGGGATGAAGGCCGTGCTGGTCGGTGTGGGCAATATCGGCAGGGCTTTGTTGTCGTTTCTTGCCGGCCGAGGGCTGAAGATTGAAGTTGTGGCTGCATTTGACAGTGACGCGGCCAAGATTGACCGGGTGATTTCCGGGTGTCGGGTTTACGACGCGCAGACGCTGCCCGAGCGCGCCCGGGCCATGGGTGCGCAAATCGGAGTCATCGCCGTGCCTGGACCACAGGCCCAGGCCGCGGCCGATGCGCTGGTCGAGGCCGGCGCGACCGGGATTCTGAACTTCGCGCCGGTGCCGCTCGTAGTCCGAACCGGCGTACACGTCGAGCAGGTTGATATTATGCGCGCCCTTGAGAAAGTGGCGCATTTCGCGAAGCAGGAGAAAGCGAGAGAGGTCTAGGCAATTATGGAAAACGCTACCGTTGAGAAAGTGATGCAGCGTTACCCGAAGGCCGGCCGGGACAGCCTGATTCCGATTCTGCAGGCGGTCCAGGAAGAGCAGGGCTTTCTTTCGGAAGACGCCGTCGTCAGCATCGGCCGGCACCTACGGATTCCCGCCAGCAAGGTGTTCGGCGTGGCGACGTTCTACAACCAGTTCCGGTTCCAGCCCAAGGGCAAGTACCACGTGATGGTTTGCCGCGGGACCGCGTGCCACGTGAAGGGCTCGCTCAAGGGGCTGGAAATGGCGAAGAAGGTCTTGAAGCTCGAGCCGGGCAAGACGAGCCGTGACAAGCTGTTCAGCCTTGAGGTCGTGGCGTGCATGGGCGCCTGCGGGCTGGCGCCGGTCGTGAACATCAACGGTCAGTTCTACGCCAAGGTGACGCCGATGAAGCTGCAGCGGACTATCGAAGGATGCCGGCCCCGGAGCTGCTCAAGGCGCTGAAGGCCGGGCCGTTCAACAAGCCGAACCAGGCCGAGCTGATAGCGGCGCTACGGCGCGAGAAGGTGACGAAGCCGGTCATCTTCGTCGGGACCGGAACCTGCGGCCTCGGCGCGGGCGCAGCGAAGACGGTCGAGGCAATCAAGGACTACCTGAAGAACAAGAAGATCGACGCCGAACTGGTCGAGGTCGGGTGCGTCGGGATATGTTCGGACGAGCCGATTGTCGACGTGCAACTTCCGGGCCGGAACCGGGTCAGCTTCCGCACCGTCACGGCTGAGAAAGTCACGAAGGTGCTGGACGCGGTACTGGGTAAGAACGCCGACCTGGCCGATGCTGCGGAACTCGTGCTCGGGCAGTACGGGTGTGACTGCACCGGCACGTGCGAGTGCAAGGAATGGACCAAGGTGCCGTACGTGGCCAAGCACCCATTCTTCGTGCTGCAGAAGCGCTGGGTGCTCGCGAATTCCGGTCTCATCGATCCGAGCAGCATTGACGAGTACATCGCCCGGGGCGGATACTCGGCAATGTACCGGATCCTGCACAAGATGACGCCGGACGAGGTTTGTGATTCGACGATCAAGTCCGGCCTGCGCGGTCGTGGCGGCGGCGGGTTCCCGGCGGGCAAGAAGTGGCAGATGGCGCGGCAGTCGCCGGGCGAGCAGAAGTACCTCATCTGCAACGCCGACGAGGGCGACCCGGGCGCATTCATGGACCGGGCGGTGTGCGAGTCCGACCCGTTCCGGCTGCTCGAAGGGATGGTCATCGCGGCGTACGGCATCGGCGCGACCAAGGCTTACATCTACATCCGCGCCGAGTATCCGCTGGCGGTGCGCAACCTGAAGGCCGCAATCGCCAAGGCCAGGGAGTATGGCCTGCTGGGCGAAAACATCCTCGGTTCGGGGTTCAATCTTGAAGTTGTCATCAAGATGGGCGCGGGGGCGTTCGTCTGCGGCGAGGAAACCGCCTTGATGCAGTCGATCGAGGGGAAGCGGGGGATGCCACGGCCCCGGCCGCCGTATCCTTCGACTTCGGGCCTGTTCGGCCAGCCCACGGTCATCAATAACGTCGAGACGCTCGCGAACGTCGCGGCCCTGATGCAAATGGGCTGGGAGAAGTTCGCCGCAGTCGGCACCGCCGGGTCCAAAGGCACCAAGGTGTTCGCCTTGTCCGGCCTCGTCAATCGCACCGGGCTCGTGGAAGTGCCGATGGGCACGACCATCCGGCAGGTTGTGTTCGACGTGGGCGGCGGGATACCGAACAACAAGAAGTGCAAGGCAGTGCAAATC
>JAPLUO010000080.1 GCA_026397595.1 Caldifarciminota bacterium | reverse complement strand
AACGGCTTGGACACCGACCCCGCCGAACCTGCGGTCGGGAATGTCTTGCTGACCGCGTCTGGAAGCGTGTCCGGCCGGGAGGCAATCGGCGGCTTGTCGGCCGGAACCGCCGTGTGTGTGCTCTCGACAGCCGGCGTCGTGCTCGGGGCCTGAATCGCAGCGGCTGTTTCCGGCTTCGACACCGGGGACCGTGCCTGCTCCTGCTTCGGTGCCGGGCCGCCTCCGCAGGCTCCCAGTACAAGACATAGGGCAGCCGCGGCAGGCAGAAGGAAGGTCCTGGAATTCATAGTCAGATAGAAGCGAATAGTTCTAGCAAAGTCAGGTCCGAAGTCAACCCGGTCCCACCAGCCGACCGATCAGCCGACCGATCAGCTTGACAGTGGCCTGCCGCGGCGGCAATATCATCACAATCATGAAAGCCAAATCTGTTGGAACTCCACTGGATCGAGCCGCCGGCCCATACCTCGACGACATCGCCGGCGTCGCGGCCGAGCTTTCGCGCCGCGGCTGGGCCGAGGCCAACGCGGGCAACATTTCGGTCAGACTCGGAGCCGGACCCGGGCTCAGCGCCCTGCTGGTGAAACGTGCAAGTACCCGGATGCGCGACCTTGCGCGCAGCCCGGTGGAAGGCCTGTGCCTGCTCAGGTTTGGCGCCGGCGATCGGTCATACTCGGTCGTGCCGAGAGGCACCAAGCCGTCGAGCGAACTCCCCACCCACGTCGCGGTACACGACATGCTGGCGCTGTTCCGGCATCACGACCGCGTGGTGGTCCACACCCACCCGACCGCGCTAATCAGCCTGACGCACCGGTTCCCGAACTCAAAGCAACTAATCCGGTTACTACTCAGCATGCACACCGAAGCGCCGATTCTGCTTCAAGACCGCCTGACCGCAGTCCCTTTCCTGCCGCCCGGTTCTTCGTCACTCGGCCTCGCTACCGCCCGGGCGCTTGAACGCTTCTCCGCGGTCATCTGGCCCGGACACGGCATGGTCGCGGTCGGCCGCAACGCGGCAGCCGCTCTTGACCTCATCGAGCTGACGGAGAAGGCGGCCCTGATTGCCCTGAGCCTCGGCAGCCGGCTCGGTCCCAAGACCGGCCTCTCCCCTGCCCAGCAGAAGTCCATTCGCAAGGCATCCGGCCTCGAATGAGACGGCCGCGAACTCAAGGCCCGCCCCGGCATCTCGGCCGTTCGCTCAAGGGCAAGCCCGCGCCCGACGGCATCGAGACGCGCTTCGAGGTGAAGACCCGCGACTCAGAACTTCCGCCCGAAGCGTTCGCCAGGCTCCCGCGCCGGCCGATTCACATCGTGCTCGACAACCTGCGCAGCGCCTTCAACGTCGGCTCCATCTTCCGGCTGGCCGACGCCGCTCGCGCTGCCGAAGTCATCCCGTGCGGGTACACCGCGTACCCACCCCATCACAAGCTGGAGCAGACCTCGCTCGGTACGACCGACTCGGTTCCGTGGCGTCGGTTTGACGATGTACCGGCCGCACTCACCGACCTCAAAGCCAATGGCGTGCAGCTCGTGGCCGTTGAGACCGCAAGAGGAGCGGCTCCATTCCACCAGTTCCGGTATCAATTCCCTGTTGCTGTGGTGTTCGGCAATGAGGCGCTTGGCGTGTCCGAGGCCGCTTTGAAGATGTGCGACGGTACGGTTGAGATACCTGTCTTCGGCTACAAGAATTCGGTCAACGTGGCGACCGCTGTCGGCATTGTGCTCTACGAACTTCTTCGTCGCGGCGAATGGCTGGACGAGCCGTGCCCGGCCGCTATTCCACCGGACGGAATCTCGGAATCTGGGACTTGAGCACGGGCCGCTTGTAGAACCCGACCCCGGCGACAAACCCCTGCCACTTGAGCAGCACGAACCCGTTCTCAGCGTCGGCCTCGGTGTTCAGGCTCTCGCCATTGACAAGCCGCTTGGCCTGCTCGTCGCTTAGTTCAATCACGTTGCGCGTCGCCTGCCTGCCGAGAACCTGCATGCCGAAGGTCGTCGGCTTCAGCGAGTAAGGATACATCCTCGCCAGCCTGATGCCCCGGCGCATCGGCCGGACCGCGTCGAACTCCATCACCTCGTGCGTTCCGACGAAGATGGTCTCCTGATCCTCCAACGCGCGCAGACCCACAAACGCGTCCTTCGGTATCCCGAACCGTTCGCGGATTTCTCGCATGCGCTTCGTCACGCCGGCTTCCTTATCAGGGCCACGAAGAATGGTTCGGTGTCGTTGTCTTGCGGCAGGATTCGCCGGCAGCGGCCGACCGCCTCGGGAAACTGCTCGTGCTCCCACTCACGAAGTCCCGGCCGCATCGCAAGCCCCGGCAGCTCTGCCTCGCCGACCTCGGCCTCCGGCTGCTTAGACAACAGGTGCGCAACGACGGCCTCGTTCTCTTCCGGTGCGACCGTGCACGTTGAGTAAACCATGCAGCCGCCGGCCTTGAGCGCGAGATACCCGGCCAGTATCAGCCGCTTCTGAATCGAAGGGAACCGCTCAATCGCCGCCACCGACCAGTGGGCCAGCGCCTGCGGCGACTTCCGGATGGTGCCCTCGGACGAACACGGCGCATCGACCAGCACCCTGTCGCAGGTTCCGGCCACGGCCCTGCCCAGGCTGGGCCCGTCCATACGGCATACAGCGACGTTCAGGCAGCCCGCCCTATCGACGTTGCCGAGCAGCCCGCGCACCCGCGTCGGCGACGGGTCATTGGCAATGATGATTCCCGTGTTCTCCATCATGGCCGACATCTCGGTCGTCTTCGACCCGGGTGCGGCAGCCAGGTCCAGCACGCGCTCACCCGGCTGCGGGCCGAGCACCAGCGGCGGCGCCATCGAGGCCGCCTCCTGCACGTAGATAAGACCGATGAAGTGCTCCATGCGCTTGCCGATGCTTGTGCTTGGGACACGATCCGAATCCGCCGAGCCGGATTCGGTCATGTCCCGCGCAACGCTGAAGCCAAGGTCATACCACGGCAGGGGCTCCGGCCGCAGGTCGGCCAGCAATTCCAGCGCGCGCTCGCGCGTCGCCTTAAGTGTGTTCACCCGGAACGTCCGCTTGAGCGGCCGCTGCATCGCATCGAGGAATGCGTCAAAGTCCGGGATGAACTGCGAGTATCGTTCGATGAACTCCTTCGGAAACGTGCGTGTCATTCGGTCAGTCCGCTCTCACTCTGCATTCTGTGCTCTAGCTTCTGGCTTCTGACCTCGACCGCCCCGACCGCCCTCGACCAGGAATCCAGCCGCCGCAAGGCATCCAGCTTGTCCTTGTTGCCCAGCTTCGCCTCGCGAATCCCTTTCTCAAGAAACGCCACTGACCGGTCATAGGCGTTTCGATCCACCGGGTACGGCCACCCGTCCTTGCCGCCGACCGCGAACGTGTAAGTGACCGGGTCGCGGAAGCTCAGGGGCGCGCCGTGCGTCACCTCGGCAATCAGGGCCAGCGCCCGCACGGTCTTCGGGCCGATGCCCTTTCCCAACAGCAGGCTGCTGAAGTCCGCTGGCGGCCGTTCATAGGTCGAAACCAGCACCTTCTGCAGGTGGCTGGGCCTGACATCGGCCAGCCCGACCTGGTGCTGCTCCGGCATGCCCAGGGCGCGGATGCGTGCGAGGTCGCGGACTGTGACCTCCGGGGACTGCGCCGAGATAGCAACCACTGCCCGTCGGGCCTCGTCGGCCTCGGACGCAACCATGTTCAGCGACTTGCCGGTCTGGTCGCAGACGATCCCCGCGTGGGGCTCAACCGTGAAGTCCTGCAGGCCTTCCGAAAGCCAGTGATACCGCCTTGCCCAGCGCGTCTCGGTATTCATCCCCTGCTGGACCACCGCCCAACTTCCCGCGGTCGTGCCGATGAACACGTGCTGGTATATCTGGAATCCGTCCTGCAGCGCCGCCGAATCTACCTTTGCGCTCAGCCGGCTGGCCCGCACCAGTCGCTCGCCGTCCAGGCTGAACTTCTCCGAGAACCCTTCAATCTCGGCCGGGGTTTTGCGCGACGCCCCGCCCTTACCGCCGCAGACATACAGGCCGAGGCTCGCCTCCCGCCCCTTCACCGCCTCCTTCAGCGCGCCGCACACGGTCGTGGTCACGCCCGACGAATGCCAGTCAAACCCCAGCACGCACCCGAAGCTCTGGAACCAGACCGGGTCGCTGAACCGCCGCAGCAGTTCAGGCGCGCCATAGTCCGCCACCACAATCTCGGTCACCGCCCGGCACAGCCTGACCATCCGGTCAAACAGCCACGCCGGGGCCTTGCCCCAGTGCAAAGGCATCGTCGCGATTCCACGTCTCACAAAGCTATTCTAGAACCGAAGCGCCATCATGTCGAGCACATTCGCGCCCGGCACTGGACCACTGGACCACTTGTGCACTTCACTGCCGCCGTTGACCACTAGCGCCGCACCGCTATACTCGCCAAGTCTCGATGAACCGCAGACTCAGAGAAGCGCTGATTGGCCTCGCATATCTCCTGCCTGCGCTCGTTATCCTGGTCGCCTTCCGAGTGATCCCGATAATCCTCTCGGTCCGAATGAGCCTGTTTGACTGGGGTATGGCCGGTGCCCGGGCCTTTGTTGGCCTCGGCAACTACGTCGCGGTTCTCCGTGACCCGGTCTTCTGGAAGTCGCTGCTCAACACTGGCTGGTACGTCCTTTTCGAGGTCCCGTTCATCCTCTTTGTCGCGCTCTTCATCGCCGTCCTGCTCAACCAGAAGATTCGGGGCTTGAGCGCGTATCGCACCATCTACTACCTGCCGGTCGTCACCTCGATAGTCGCGGTGTCGGTCGTCTGGCGCTGGATACTCCAGCCCGACCGCGGCCTCCTGAACTACATCCTTTCCTGGTTCCACATCTCCGGCTTCCGCTGGCTTCAGGACCCGCGCGGCCTGTTCCAGCTCATCGCCGGCCCGTCGGTCCACCTTCCACCAAACCTGCGCGGTCCTTCAATCGCGCTCCTCTCCCTCGTGATGATGGGCATCTGGAAAGGCATCGGGTACAACGTCATCATCTTCCTTGCCGGCCTGCAGAACATCTCCAAATCCTACTACGAAGCCGCGCGCATCGACGGCGCGGACCGCGTGGCGATGTTCCGGCGAATCACCTGGCCCCTGATATCGCCTACGACCTACTATGTCCTCATCATGTCCTGCATCAGCGCGTTCGAGACCTTTGCCCAAGTCTGGATAATGACCGGCCCGCCCGCAGGCGGCCCGCTCTCCACGACCAAAGTCGTGATGTACTACTTCTACGAGAACTCCTTCGAGCTCTGGCGACTGGGCTACGGCGCGGCGATCGCCTTCTTCGCCTTCTTCCTCATTCTGGCGCTGACCATCCTCCAACGAGTGTTCCTCGAACGCCGCGTCCAATACGGATGAGGACAGAACCACCGGAGAGTATCCACAGATTACAGATGACACAGACGACACGAAGTGTCGCCCTGCTCGTTCCTACGGTCGCGAAGCGACACAAAGCGAAGGGTCTCTGGAGCTATCCGCAGATTACGCAGATTACGCAGATGTGTCCGGCATTCGGGCTTCGGTCATTCGCGCTTGATTCGTCATTCGGACTTCGAGCTTCGGACTTCCACCGATGAAACCTCAAGCCGGTCCGGCCATTAGGAATTCTGCCTTAGGAATTCGTCATTCCAGCCGCCCAAGACTACGGAATCTCCCGGTGCATCTATTGCTCGTCTTGGGCGGTCTGGCTATGGTCCTGCCCTTCTTCTGGATGCTCTCGACCTCGCTCAAGACGCCGATGGAAGCCCTGAAGTTCCCACCGACATGGTGGCCGAGTTCGCTACAGCTTCAGAACTACGTCGAAGTCTTCAGGCAAATCCCGCTCTGGCGCTACCTGTTCAACACCGTCCTCGTCGCCTTCCTGAGCCTCACCGGCGTGCTGGTCACCGGCATCATGGCCGCCTACGCCTTTGCCCGGTTCCGCTTCCCCGGCCGCGAAGTCCTATTCATGGGCTTCCTTGCCCTGATGATGATACCGCTACCGGTCTACCTCGTGCCGTCTTACACCCTGCTCTTCAAACTCGGCTGGATAGACACCTATGCAGCCATGATTGTGCCATGGATTGTCAATATCTTCGCTATCTTCCTGCTGCGCCAGCACATACGGCAGCTTCCGCAGGACCTCTTCGATGCGGCCCGGATAGACGGCTGCTCCGACTTCCGCACGCTGGTCAAGATTGTCCTGCCGCTCTGCAAGCCGCCGCTCGTCACCATCATGGTCTTCAACGTCATCGCCTCGTGGAACTCATTCTTCTGGCCCTTGATTGTCACCAACTCGGACAAGATACGCCCGCTGCAGGTCGGGCTCGCCTACTTCTCACGGGAACAGAGCACCAACTACACGCTGCTCATGGCCGCAACCACGCTCGCCATCATCCCGTTGATTGTCCTCTTCTTCGCGGCCCAGAAGCAGATAATCCAATCACAGGCGCGGTCCGGACTCAAGGAATAAGGCGAACCGCCGGAGAGGACTATCCGCAGATTACGCAGATTACACAGATTCTGGTCTCTGACTTGGGGTCTGGGCTTTCCGCGAGGCCGTTGAACCGCCAAGCACGCAGGCGTGAGGAATCACCACCGCCGCGACAAGGGAACGCCCGACCCGGAAAGGCACGCGGCTTGACGCCGGTGCATGGAGCGATACACTAGAGCATGAGTCCACGACTGACTATTGACCGGGAGCGAATCTCCGAGTTCTGCCGCCAGCATCACATCCGGCGGCTGGCGCTCTTCGGCTCGGTGCTTCGGGCTGACTTTGGCCCGTCAAGCGACGTGGACGTGCTGGTCGAGTTCGAGCCCGACCACGTACCTGGACTCGCCTTCTTCACGATGCAGCAGGAACTGAGCACTCTCATCGGCCGGCCGGTGGACCTCAACACGCCCGGGTTTCTCAGTCGCTACTTCCGAGAGACAGTGCTTAACGAGGCCGAGCCATTGTATGTCGCGGCATGACCTATTCCTGGCGCGGTCCGGACTGAAGGAATAGGGCGAACCGCCAAGGTCGCCAAGAACGCCAAGGTCACAACCCCGACAACTCAGAAGTCAGACACCAGAGAACAGAATGCAGAACGTCGGAGCTGTCACGCGTCAGAAATCACTGCCTAGCGTGCGCAGGTTTGAGCCGAACGGGAACACAATGGTAGGCAACTGGACTAGCAGCGCGGCGTAGGGAGTCGCGTTCTCCCGGCCTGGCGCACTGCGCAGGGTTGCGCCCAACTCCAGCGCCAGTCCTATCGAGTAGTGCACCACCGCGCAACGCACCGTTCCTCGGTAGAGCACGCCAAGAGGCAGGCTGCCAGGTTGGATCCCGACGGCAACCTTAATCATCAGTTCCCGCAGGGACGTCACGGGACGCTGGTCCGGCTGGTACTTCGAGACGAGAGTGAATCCAACGTGCATCATGACTATGCGGTTAACTCATCAGATGAAAGACGGTGATCTTGGCCAAGTAGACCCAGAAGTCCTGCATGCCTGTACCGGAGCGCGCTAAGTGCTGTTTTCCGCACACTACCGGGTCATACGTCTCCACAACCGCCCGACATTGAAGCACTTGCGTGATGAGCAAACCGCATAGTCATAACGTGCATTGGCGCAAGTGCGCCTATAGACGTCCCCTCCAATCCCGAGAATCCCTCAGCCCCGGCTACACCCAGGCGAAGACCACCGTACATTACTTCGAACTCAAGAACGCGGCCAGCCAAGCCCAGGGGCGCCATGATGCCGACCTCTCCAAGGCAGAACCTACCGCGCGTTTCGATGCGTGCCGAATGGTCATCAGTGCTACCAACCATGCAGTATCCTGCTGCAGTCTTGGCGGCGAGCAGGCAGGCGGCAAGCAGTATCGTGTGCCTCATTGCCTAGAATCCGATGCCGAAGGTCACCAGCCTGATCTGAAAGCCGGCGTAGACGGCGGACTCGTGGCTGGTGAAGGCGCGCACCCAGCCCGTCTCAACGCGCAGACCGAACCCGTAGTCATCGGCATCGCCGCACAATGCGATTCGGGCGGCCGGCTCGGAACCAAATAGCGCGCCCCACGGAGAAAGACTCGCCTCCACGTAGATATCGGGGTTGTTGCCGTAGAAGAACGAAGTCCCCACAGGGTTGTCCCACAACGTGAAGCCGACGTGAACAGGCAGCGCCAATGCCACCGTGCCCGCCCACAGGTCGCCGTGATTCCCGTACATGTCCACGAATGCAGCGCCGGTACGGAACCGGCCTGAGACATACGAGAGTTTCGCAATACGAAATGAGAACAACGAGTTGCCGAAGTTCCCGCGCATGCCCCCGATGCCTACGCCCAGCCCCTCGAACCTGATGAACCGGCTCGGCATCTGTCCCGGCTCGGGCGGGACCCACCCGGCTTCGAATCTCACGCCCAGCCCGTAGTAGTCAGCGTCGCAGCACAGAGCTGCTCTAACCCCGGGTCCGAGTCTGCATGCGAGGCTGCTTCCCTCCGTCAAGAGGCTTCCGCTCGCCTCGAAATACACCTCGGGAACGGCGGACCATAAGAGCCAGGTCCTCCTGGGTGCGGAGTAGAGCGTGTACCCTACATGCAAAGGAAACCTCATGTCACCACCCCAGTCGTCGAACGTGGTGTACCACTCAGCGAAGGCAGCGCCGATGCGAAAACGGGCAAGAACCACCGTGACCTTCGCCAACCTGCCTGACAACGCGGGTGCCAAGCCGCCATCCTTCCCCGTGAACCTCGACCACGGGACTGCACCTACGTCCAGTACCTCGACCCTGACGAACCTGCTCGGTATCTGCCCCGGCTCGGTCGGTCCTCCGAACAGGCCCGCGGCCGTGCACGTCTCGGCGGCCAGCAGGCAGGCGGCCATCAGTATGGTACGGTTCATGGCCTAGAATCCAATGCCGAATGTAAGAAGCCGCAAGCGGAGTTCCGCGAATAGACCCGCGTCGCCCGCTTCATACCCGATCGCCGCGCTCTTGTATCCACCAATCCGCAGACCGGCACCCAGACCGTAGTAGTCCACGTCGCAGCAGAGCGCAAGCTCGATGGTAGGAGAGTACTGTAGTGATGGCGGCCATGTATCTGTATCCCGATTCTCCCATAAGCTCCCGATGGCATCGACATGCACGTCTGGAACCGCGCCCCACAACAGCCAGGTCGCCTTTGGATTGGACACGATGGTGTAACCGATATGGACCGGCAGCACTACGCAGCCGTCCCAGAAGTCAATCGCGCTGTATAGGTCCGCGGCCGTCACTCCGAATCGCACGCGGTTGAGAACGCACGTCACCGAAGCGACATGCGCGGACATTGCGGGCCAGTCACCAAAAGGCACAAACTCGCCAACGTCCAGCGCGTCAACCTTGATGAATCTCGTCGGTTTCCTGCCCGTCTCGGGCGGCCCGCCGAACAGGCCAGCGCCAAGTGCCGGCGCGGCGGCGAGCAGGCAGGCTGCGGCCAAGACGGCACGGACAAATGGGCCAAACGAACGCATCAGACTCCTCATGATTGAACGGGTCAGAGTAGCAGACCGGATTCCGCTGTCAAGCCAAGGCCCGGCCGGCGAGGACATCCACAGATTGCACAGACGACAGGAATTGTCGCCCTGAGGCAGCCGAAGGGTCTCCAAAAGGCGGAGAGGAGTGTCCACAGATTGCGCAGATTACACAGATTCTGGATTCGGGTCCGGGTTCTAGGGTCTAGGATTTGGAGTCTGGTGCTCGGTGCTTCCCGCGCCTCGCGGCCGGTCGGTCAGGCCCCGGGGAAGCGGTCGGGAAACCCCTGCCTCACGGCCCGCTCGAAGAGGTCTTTCACCGCGCTCTGTATCTCGCGGATGAGTTCAACCTTCAGTCGGCCCGACGCCACGAGCTTCGCCTCCAGCTCGTCCAGTTCCTTTGTCCGTCGTTCCGGCGTACCACGCGTGCGGCCCAGTATCCCCCACATCTTGCTGCAGTGCTTCTGCAGGATGGTCTCGTTCTCCAGCCCGATGCCCCGTGGCTTGAGACTGAGCACGCCGACGACATGGTGATGCAGCCGTGCGAGCCAGAGCCGCCGCGCGGCGAACTTCCGGCTGCGTCGCACCCGCTTCTCGACCGGCTCCGGCGGCTTGCCATCAAACCGGCGCGCGACTGCAGTCTTCACGCCCAGGTTCTTTACCTCGCGGGAAACCGGCGCGGGCAGGACCGCAACCAGCTTCTGTACCTCGGCCAGGCCTTGCCGGTCGACAACGCCCGGCCGGGCCGTGTAGCGCTCCAGGATGTCCAGCAGGTCGCGAAACCCGGCCCCGCAGGCCCGCACGTAATCGCCGACCAACCGCAGCGACGGGGTCTTGAACCGGCCGCGTTCCAGCCGGCAGACCAGCGACTTACCGCACTTGCCCTGCCGGCCCATCAGCACCGCGAGCTGCTGCTGGGTCAACTCGCGCTTCTGACGCAACTCGGCCAGACGAGCGCCGAGCTCCTTTGGGAACCAGAACGAGTCCTCCAATTGGTACGCCATACACTCTAGTTTACCGACACGGCAACCGCGGGTCAACGGACGATGACTCTAAGTTACGCGGCCTCGGCAGGATGACAGTACAGGTTCCCAACCCCTGTCGCTGGGGGGACGGTATTGAGAGCCCTCGTGAAATCCCAAGTCGAATCCCAAGTGGAATCCCAAATCCAGCCCCAAATGGAGTCCCAAATCAAGTCCCAAATGGAATCCTAAATGAAGTCCCAAGTGAACTCCCAAATGAGACGCCCTTTTCGGACCCAAGTGAAATCCCAACTTGAGGCCCAAATGAGGTCCCAACTTGAATCCCTAATGGAATCCCAAGTGGAATCCCAAGTGAAGTCCCTTCTGGAATTCGCTCCGGAATCCCTTCTGGAATTCCTACTGGAATCCCTTCTGAGATGACCACTGCTTCCGACTCGCGCGGGCATGCCTGCCGTACTACTGGTAACTGGGAACTGGTCACTCGCGCCTCGGGCGCGGTCTTGCCCTTTGCCCTTCATGACTATGCGGTTAACTCATCAGATGAAAGACGGTGATGTCGCCTGCTTTGCTTGGCCAAGTAGACCCAGAAGTCCTGCATGCCTGTACCGGAGCGCGCTAAGTGCTGTTTTCCGCACACTACCGGGTCATACGTCTC
>JAPLUO010000162.1 GCA_026397595.1 Caldifarciminota bacterium | reverse complement strand
CTAGAAGCCCGGCCGGAAACCCCTCCGGTAGCTTGCAGACCGTGAAATGGCACCCCGTAAGTCCTTGATTATCAATGGCCGCAAGAATGACGATCTTGCGGCAGGTGGCTTTTCGGCCGGACTCCTAGAAGCCCGGCCGGAAACCCCTCCGGTAGCTTGCAGACCGTGAAATGGCACCACGTAAGTCCTTGATTATCAATGGCCGCAAGAATGACGATCTTGCGGTAGGTGGCTTTTCGGCCGGACTCCTAGGATTCCGAGAACCCCTGCGGTTCGGCCCGCGCGTCGCGGCCCGGTTCTTTCTCCCAACAAGGACGCCCCAAGCCGATTCCGGCGTGGGGCGTCAAAGAGCCGCGTGAGGAGCGCTACTTCAGGAAGTACACCTCGCGGAATTGGGGCCGGGTTATCGCGTCAATTGCCGCCTTGAGTTTCGGGAACTCACCGGTTGCGTAATCCTCCTTTATCACCCGGACCGCGTAGTAGAAACTTACGCCATCCGCGGTCTTCGCCCAGCCGCCCTCGGAAGAACCGCTGGTGTCACTGACCGCCACGCTGTCGGGCAGGATATCTACCTTCAAACCGGGCGGCAGTTTGATATTGCACTTGTAGACGTAGATGCGGGACGGCCGGGTTTCGACCGGGTTGATGCGCCGGGCGCTCGACGTAATCCCGAACAGCGGCTCGCCGACCACTGCCGGGGTCGGCACGCGCAGCGAGACTTCGCCTTTCTGGGTGACGGCGTAGTGCTGCGCCGTGAAGCGGAAACCGGTCCTTGCCGGCCTGGACAGGTCGTTCAAGTCCGAAAACCAGAACGTATCAATCTGCGCGCCCGTCTTGATGCCCGACGCGGTCTGTGCCATCGAGCGCTTCCGGTCCGTCGGTGTCTGGTCCCGCCAGCTCGAACGAATCTGGTTGTCGTAGAATCCGCCCGCCTCAGTCGAGACAGTGCCGGACATGTCGCCGCCGTCGTTGAGCGTAAGGTCGGCAGTGGTGATGGCAAGATCGCTCTGGGCGTTCCCCTTGCCCGGCACAGCGGTTAGCCCGCCGGACTCGCCGTCGAGGTACAGAGCGTCGGACCCGGCTTCATCCTCAGGTATTGTGCCGTACAGGTTGTATTCGGCAAACGGGTCCAGGAAGGTCGGCGATTGCCGATTGCCGATTGCCGATTTGGCGGACGCGGTATCGGACACGAAGGCCATTGTCGCGAGCCAGTCGAAGGCGTCGGGCGACGGCACGTCCTTGGCCGCGGGAACGACCCGGCTGATGAGTACGGGAAATGCGTTGATGCCGGCTGCCCGGAGCAGGCTTATCAGCAGGCAGTTCTTATCCCGGCAGTCGCCGTATTTCCACGAGAGTACCTGCGCCGGCTTGTGGGTGTCGTACCCGGCGTCGCCGTAGTCGAGCGGGACGCTCCGGAACTTCTGAGTGACGTAGAGGTAGATGGCCTGTGCCGCGTAACCCTGGGCGTTGATCTCGAGCCCGCCGGAGAGCGGATTGGCGGTCAGGGAATCAGCCAGCCGCTTGATTTCCGGAGACTGGACCAGTCCCTTGTCAAACTCCTTCTTCAGCTTGTCCGCAACCTGTTTCCAATTCTGGTACGACGAATATGAGAGCACCGGGATCAGCTTGGCGATGTCGGGCATGCCCGGCTCCTGGATTATCTGGGGCGTGTTCGTCAGTGTCCACGTATACGAGACCTGGGAGGGGAGAGTCTCGACCCGGGGTTCAACTCCGGCCATGGTCCAGGCGTACTTGAAGGCCGCGTTAATGGGCACCACCAGCGTGAACTCACGCTTCTCTGCCGGGTAGAGACCACCGAACCGAACCACGCCCGAGAACCCATCTTCCTTACTGCTCTTCTTCGGCTTCACGCGCACGCGGTACTCGATGACCGCGTCTTTCTCGAGCGCCGGGAACGAAACGACCTTGAGCATCGCGTTGGTGTAGGCCATCGCGCCAAAGACCTCGGGCGCGCTCACGTCCGAAATGGCGCGGGCCTCGGGTTTAACGATCGAGCCGTCCGGCTTGTGGGTGCGGGCTTCGAGGACTTCGCAGACTTGTCCGTCCTTGTTGAACCGCTGGGAAACCTCGCCGAAGTCGTCCCGGCCCCGGTCTTCGAATATCTTCACAACCATGGACCGTTCCATTGTCGCGCTGTTGTTCTTGTCTACGGTCACGACCTTGCGGTCGAGCAGGACCAGTGCGCCCGCCTCGGGATAGGCGTCGTGTCCCGGCGCGGCTTTGATGATGCTATCAATCTCGCTACCAAAGGACAGAGTCACGAGGACAAGGGACAAACCGACCAGCCATTTTGCACTTTGCATTTTGCACTCTGCATTTTGAATTGCCTTGGTTGCCATGTCTTACTCCTCTGCCTTCAGCATCACGTGCTGCCGTTCGATTTCTTCGGTGGCGGCGAGCAGGCCGCGCAGCGCCGGGTATTCGGCCACCGTCACCAACGGGTCGTTGAGGCTGAACCGGGCTTCGTTTACCACCCGGTTGCCGACTGCCTTGGTTTCCGATGTTGCGCTGGCCCGGCCTGCGGACTGCACCAGCGAGTCCGGCACGAGCACGGCCTTGTACCCCTTGGGCAGGGTCATTTCGTGAACCATGTGCCAGGCCTGGGTCGAGTGGAAATCGATGTCATACTTCCGTACCGGCATCGACGACGCCCAAGTGAAGACGTTGAACAGGAACACCCCGTTGCCGGCCTTGGGAAGAGTGAAACGAATCGTCGGCTTGCTGGTGCCAGTTTTCGGTTTGAGCACGGTGGCGAAGTCGCGCACGGTGAAGTGGAACTGAATCACGAGCGGCTGGTCCAGGTCGCGCGGGTTGGTAGCCGTCATGGTATCGAGCCGCGCGCCGGGCCCGAACGCGCGCAGGAAGCGCTCGAACGTCTGTTTCTGCTGCTCGGGCGGCAGGTACTGGAGCAGCGAGCGCAGGCGCAGTTCCTGCACCCCGACCGGCGTCAGCTCGGCAGTCCCGGTCAGCGAACCACCGGCGGCAAGCGTGTCGTGGATGCGTACCTCGAGCCGGTTCGAATCGGCTGGGGTCAGCGGCGTGTAGCGCAAGTCGTCGCCCTCTTTCGTGGCTACGAGGATACCGCGGTTCATCTCGGGCGCGGCGTAGTACTCGCGAGAATTCTCAACTGTCGGGTCGAGATAGTAGATGCTGCCGTCCGCGCGCTTGACCGCGACCGTGGCATGGTTGAACTGGTCGACCGGCAGTTCCTTGTCGGTCTGGGAACCGCCGTTGGTCAGGGTGATGTACGCGTCGACGCCGACGTGGCGCAGCATGCCAGTGAGCAGCGCGGCCTTGTCCCGGCAGACGCCGTACCGCTTCTGGAAAGTCAGGCTGATCTTCTCCGGCTGGTACCCGGCTTTCTTACCGGAAAGGGCCGTCTCGACGTAGCGTATCTTCTGGTCGACGAAGTTGTAGAGCGCGCGCACCTTCGCGTCATCGGTCGTTGCGCCCGCGACGAGCGAGTCGATGGCATGCGCCAGCGCGGAGTCGACCTCGTACTGGGTTGAACAGAGACTGTAATACCAGCGCGACCACGTCTGCCAGTCCGGCTGGGTGCAGACAAGAAGCCGCGTCATCGACTCGGTGTACGGCATCAGCGGCTCGTAAACCACCTTGGGTACGTCGTGCGCCGACCACGTCATCCGCTGCCGTTTGCCGCTGGTCGCGAAGGAAGTATCGACCGACCCGGATTTGACCAGCCAGCGGAACTTCATCGCGGTCGGTGCGTCAATCGTGTAGGTCGTCGCGACCGCCGGGTCCCCGGTTTCGAAAACGACCTCGCCGTCGTACTGGCCTTCCATCACCGGGTTGTGGGTGATGTCCTCGGTGATCCACTCGACCGCTGAGCCGAGTTCCAGGCCCGGGAACTGGATTGACTTGACCCGCACATTGGGCATGACGAACTTCGAGCCCTCCCAAAGCGGCATCGGCACGTCCAGGATGTCTTGCTTTGGCACGTTGACCACCTTGCCCTGCGGGGTTATCATCCGCGCCAGCCGGATTTCGAGCTTCGAATAGGTCTGGAAATACGAGTCGAAGCTGGTCGCGTACTCTTTCTTGCCTTCGTCGGTCAGCACCTTGATCAACCGATGCTCGCGGGTTACGTTCCGGCCGTCGGCCTGCAGCGTAACCACGGTCGAATCGAAGACGACGACGGCGTTGGCGTCGGGGTAATTTTCGGCCGCGATGCTCTTGAGCAGCGCGACCGGCGGCGCGGCCGCGACAGCGGCGCCGGCCAGAATCAGCAATGCCGACACGGTACGTGTGATACGAATCATAGTTTGGCTCCCGTTAGATTTCGCTCTGACTATAATCCGCGCCCGACAAAAGTCAAAGACAGGACGGCATTCGCCACCGGCGAAACGCGAATCGTGAACCGCAATCCGCCGACCGCCAGCCGCCGGGGAAGAGTAACCGCAGATTACTCAGATGACGCAGATTCCCGTCTGTCCGAGCGCCGCCATCCACTGACTGGAACCCGGTTGAGTGATACGTCCGCGAGTCTCCCGGTTTACTATATGTCCTCCTGAAATCGGCCCCCGAAATCCCGTAACCCCACGATTATCAATTCACTACGCAACGTTTCCGAATCTACCCTATCTCATCCCCTGGGCTGTTTCGGAGATTATCGGCAGAATCGTGTGGAGCGCGGTTCAGAAGACCGTTTGCGAGATCGTCCTGCACACAATCATGAACGCCGTCCAGACGACTGCGAAGATGGCCGTCAGCAAGACAACCCCCCGCGGAATCTCGCGGACAGTCTCGACCACCGCGTCGAGAGCCGTTCGACCGACGATTCCACAGAAAGCCCGGGAAATCATCAGCCGGGCAATCTGGAGAGCAATTCGGTCGGCAATCTGCTCAATCATTCGACAGGCTGCCGAGGGAATTCCCCATCGAACTGCCGGAGGAATCGCCTGCGGAATTCCATCCCAAGACGGCAATCGGAACCGCCAACGAGGAAGAGTCCGAGCCGTTAGCCGTTGGCTGTGAGCTGTAGACAGGCGATGGCCAACTGCAAACCGACGCCGCGTCTCCCGCTCGCGGAAATCGACACTCGTCAATCGGCAGTCGGAAATAGCGACACTGGCAACTCGGGCGTTCCGCGTCCGTGTCCTCTCCTCCGTTTGACATATGCCCCATTCGCCGCTATAACCTCGGCGTGTTTGTCAGAGGTTCTGCCTGATGGGATTGACCGAAGCCGATACCTGCCGCAAGTTCGTACTGCCGAAGCTGCTGGCGACGGGCTGGGACAGTGAACCACACTCCATCGCCGAGCAAAGAACGTTCACCGACGGGCGCATTTTCGTCGTCGGCAACAAGACCGGCCGCAGGAAGCAGAAGCGGGCCGACTACATCCTGCGCTATACGCGCGACATTGCGCTCGCGGTCGTTGAGGCCAAAGCCGAGTACAAGTTGCCCGGCGACGGCATTCAGCAGGCCAAGGACTACGCCGAGACGCTGAACCTCAAGTTCGCATACTCCACCAACGGCAGCGGCATCATCGAGTTCGACTACCTGACCGGGGGCGAACGCGAGGTCGAGACATTCCCGACACCGGACGAGTTGTGGCTCCGCTTGCGGGCCAAGTCGAAGCTGTCCAAGGAGGCCGCTGAACGTCTGCTCACGCCCGGCCTGCATACTCCGGGCAAGACCCCGCGCTACTACCAGGAAATCGCCATCAACCGTGCGATGGAGCACATCCTTTCCGGCAAGCTGCGCACGCTCCTGACGCTGGCGACCGGCACCGGCAAGACGTTCATCGCGTTCCAGATATGCTGGCGGCTGTGGAACAGCCGCTGGACCCGCAACGGCGAATATCGCCGGCCGCGCATCCTCTACCTCTCCGACCGCAACATCCTCGTGGACGACCCCAAGGTCAAGGACTTCAAACCGTTTGACAAGGCGGCGTGGAAGATAGAGGGCGGCGTGGCCAACAAGAGCCGCGAGATGTACTTCGCCATCTACCAGGCGCTCGCCAAGGACGAAGTGCGGCCCGGCCTATACAAGGAGTACCCGAAAGACTTCTTCGACCTCGTAATCGTGGACGAGTGTCACCGTGGCAGCGCGCGTGACGATTCCAATTGGCGTGAAATCCTCGACTACTTCGAGCCCGCCTACAAGTTGGGCATGACCGCAACGCCTTTGCGTGAGGACAACCGGGATACCTACAACTACTTCGGCAACCCGGTCTACACTTACAGCCTCAAACAGGGCATCGACGACGGGTTCCTCGCGCCTTACCGCGTCCACCGCATCCTGACATCCTACGACGCGGCTGGCTGGCGACCGGACAAAGGCCAGCTCGACCGCTATGGCCGCGAAATCCCGGACGGCGAGTACCAGACCAAGGACTTCGAGCGAGTGGTCGCCATGCGCGTACGCACGCAGGCAATCGCCCGCAACATCTCCGATTTCCTCGCTTCGACCGACCGCTACGCCAAGACGATGGTCTTCTGCGTGGACCAAGAGCACGCCGAGGAGATGCGCCACGCGTTGGTCAAACTCAACCCCGACATTGTGGTCCAGCACCCGGATTACTGCTGCCGCGTGACCGCGGACGAAAAGGAAATTGGCATGGGCCACCTGAGCAAGTTCCAGGATGTGGAAACCCGCTCGCCGGTTGTCCTGACGACCTCCAAACTCCTGACCACGGGCATTGACGTCCCAACCTGCCGGAACATCGTGATAGCCCGCGTGGTCAACTCGATGGTCGAGTTCAAGCAGATGATAGGGCGCGGCACGCGGGTCCGGGATGACTACGGGAAGCTCTACTTCAACATCCTCGATTACACCGGCAGCGCGACGCGGCTTTTCGCAGACCCCGAGTTCGACGGCGAGCCGGAGCTGCTGGACGAGGTCGCGATAGACGACAACGGCATTCCGATAGCCGGCACCAAGAAGACGCCCAAGCCTGAGCCGGCTTTGCCGCTAGACGATGGCTCGCCGCCTGTCGTGGCCATCTTTGATGGCCCGGCCGCACCGCCGCGCAAGTACTACGTGGATGGCGGGACAATCCAGATTGCCGCGCAACTCGTGTATGAACTGGACTCTGACGGTAAGCAGTTGCGCGTGATGGAACTGACCGACTACACGTCCGAGAAGGTGCGCAAGCTCTTCCCGAACTCGGCTGAACTGCGGAAGAAGTGGGCCGACGCCAGCCAACGAACGGAAATCATCCTGCAATTGGCCGAGCGTGGTATCTCGTTCGACGACCTTTACAAGGTAACCAAGCAACCGGACGCAGACCCGTTCGACTTACTCTGCAACATAGCCTTCAACGCGCCGCTGCGGTCACGCCGCGAGCGGGCCGAGCGGTTGCGCAAGGAAGAGAAGCGGTTCTTTGATAAGTACCAACCCGAGGCGCGGCAAATACTCGCCGAATTGCTGGAGAAGTATGCCGAGTACGGCGCGGCCCAGTTCGATTTGCCCGACATCCTGAAGGTCCCGCCAATATCTGAGCACGGCCGAGTGACTGAGATAGCCGCCAAGTTCGGCGGGCCGGACCAGCTACGCGAAGCCGTGTCCGAGCTACAGGCACTGCTGTATGCGGCATAGGAGCGAGCCATGGAGATGAAAGGTTCAAAGGCTGAAACGACTAAGGGCAAACGGTTCGAGGAACTGGTCGTCTACCAGCGGACGCGGGAGTTGGTGAAGGAAGTGTACGCGTTGACGCGGCGGCCGGCCTTTGCCAAGGACTGGGGACTTGCGGATCAGATTCGACGGGCGGTGGTGTCGATACTCTCGAACATCGCGGAAGGTTTTGAGCGCGGGTCCAACACGGAGTTCATTCAGTTCCTTTACATCGCCAAGGGTTCATGCGGTGAGGTGCGCGCGCAGATCACGGTGGCGCAGGACCAGGGGTACGTGTCGGGAAGTGAATGCGACAGGCTGGCCGACACCTGTCGCGTCATCAGCGGGATGCTGAGCAGCTTCATCACCTACCTGAAGGGCGCGAAGCTCCAAGGCCCCAAGTTCACCCCTTCCACGCGGAACTGGGCGGCAGAAGAGACCGAGAAACGCATCCGGGACCTGCGTGCGGCCCAGGAAGCCAACATCCGCGGTCGCCGTCCGCCTGATGGAGTATAGTTCCGTGAACCGTTCAGCCCTTCAGCCTTTGGGCTTCCTTGGAGGTAGCCCTTGAGTCGCGCCGCCCAGCAGTCCGTCCGCATTCAGCGCTTCAGCTTTTCAGCCTCCTGGCTGGTGAGGGGTGAGCTGTGAGCCGCGCCCGCAGTCAGATGACTACTCCACTTACGACGGCTCAGGCCCTTGCCAGCCTGGTCAAGTCGGCGCGGGACATCATGCGCAAGGACCGGGGGCTTTCCGGCGACCTCGACCGGCTGCCGCAACTGACTTGGATAATGTTCCTCAAGTTCCTCGACGACATGGAGAAGGTGCGCGAGGAAGAGGCAAAGCTCGAGGGCAAGCGGTTCCGGCCTGCGGTCGAAGCGCCGTACCGCTGGCGCGACTGGGCGACCGACGTGTGCAAGCTGACCGGCGACGACCTGACTTCCTTCATCAACAGCGAGGAGGCGCGCGGCCCGGACGGCAAGAAAGGTCCGGGTCTGTTCAAGTACCTGCGCGGCCTGCAGGGCGCGGACGGCGGGGACCGCCGTGACGTTATCGCTTCGGTGTTCAAGGATGTGGTCAACCGGATGGTCTCCGGCTACCTCCTGCGCGACGTGGTCTCGAAGGTGAACGGCATCCACTTCGACTCGACCGAGGAAATCCACACCCTTGGCGCGATGTACGAGACGATGCTCAAAGAGATGCGCGACGCGGCCGGCGACTCGGGCGAGTTCTACACGCCCCGGCCCCTGGTCCGCTTCATCGTCAGCGTCATCAACCCGCAACTCGGCGAAACCGTGCTCGACCCGGCCTGCGGCACCGGCGGCTTCCTCGCCGAATCCTACATTCACCTCGAAAAGCAGTGCCGCACGGTCGAGCAACGTCGCATCCTGCAGAGACTCTCCATCCACGGCGGCGAAGCCAAGCCCTTGCCGTACCTGCTATGCCAGATGAACCTGCTCCTGCACGGCATGGAATACCCGCAGGTAGCTTACGGCAACAGCTTAGCCGTGCGCTTGTCCGAAATCGGCGACCGGGATCGCGTGGACGTCATAATGACCAACCCGCCGTTCGGCGGCGAAGAAGAGAAGGGCATCCAGGGCAACTTCCCGGACGACAAGAAGACGTCGGAGACCGCCCTGCTCTTCCTCCAGCTCCTGATGCGCAAGCTCCGCCGCTCGCCCAAACCCGGCCGCTGCGCCGTCGTCGTTCCCAACGGCACGCTCTTCGGTGACGGCGTCTGCGCCCGCATCAAAGAGGAACTGCTCAGAGAGTTCAACCTGCACACGATTCTCCGCCTGCCCAACGGTGTCTTCGCGCCCTACACCTCGATTCCGACCAACGTCCTCTTCTTCGACCGCACCGGCCCGTCAAAGGACATCTGGTTCTACGAACTGCCCCTGCCCGAAGGCCGCAAGCAATACACCAAGACGATGCCCCTGCAGTTCGACCAGTTCGCGCCGGCAATAAAATGGTGGACCAACCGCCGCAAGAACGGCTGCTCCTGGAAAGTCGCGGCCAAAGAGGTGCTAAAGAAAGCCGATGACGGCTCGGTCACGGTCAACCTCGACATCAAGAACCCGAGCGCCAAGCAGGACCTCGAACACCTCCCGCCTGAACAACTCGTCGAGAGCATCATCGAGAAAGAGAGGCGTATCCTCATCCTCATGGCCGAAATCAGAGCCGACTTGGAGAAGAAGCCATGACCCTTCATTCATTTCAGCCTTTGAGCAATCCTGCCTTTCAGCTCCGCGGAGCGGCATGACCTTCCGCGACAGCTTCCCGCCGCTTGGCGGCCGCATCATCCGGATTGATGTCCGGCCTGCGACCAAGGCGGATGAGGACGCCTTCATCGCGCAACTGCTCAAGGCCGACTGGAACGCGCCGGACTCGCCCATCCGACTGGCAGACGACCTGTCGCTTGATGACGTCAAACACGTGCTTTTCTTCGACCAGGCCCGGCAGTTCCTGCGGTTGATGGACGAGAACAAAGGCGCGCCGCTAACCCCGACCGGCAACTTCAACCGTGTCTACGTCGCCCTGATGCTTGAACGAATGGACTGGCTGCGACGATACGCGAAACCCCTGCTTGAGGGCGGTCTGTGCAAAGTAATCAACGAGGGTGACATCATGCCGCTTGGCGTACTTCACGGCGTCTGCGAGTTTGGCAAGCTAGTTCACAAGCGCAGGAACCGTGTATTCTTGACCAACAAGGCACGTGACCTGCTTGCGGACGCCCAGGCCGGCTCGCTCTACCGGCAGCTCTTCATCACGCTGTTCCGTGCCTTCAGTCTCGACTTCCTTTCGGGGTTCCAGCCGACGCCATTCGTGCAGCACTCCATTGCGGTCATTCTCTGGCGGCTGCAGCTCGTGGCGCGTGACTGGATTGCCCTCAACCAGTTGCCCAGGGAAGTTTTCCTCAACGCGGTCAGCGAACAAGTCCGTGCCGTGTCAATCTGGCCGGAAGTCGAGCCCGACGTGCTCCGGGGCGAGGTCCTGCGGCCGCTCCTGTGGTTCGGTTTGCTCGAATGCGACCACGCCGAAGACGAGTGGCACCACCGTGGTGTCGTCCTTAGGTTCCGCAAGACCCCGCTCTTCGACCACTTTCTTACGTTCGACTATCTGCCATGACCGCCGCGTGGCCTACCGTTCCGTTGGGCGAAGTGCTGACCCAGTCGGCTGAAATGGTCGACATCCTACCGGACCTAGGCTACCAAGAGGTCACCGTCAGACTTTGGGGCCGCGGGGTCGTGCTGCGGAGAAGGGCCGAAGGCGCGGAGATGGCCGCCCAAAGGCGTAGCGTCGTACATACAGGGCAACTGCTGTTGTCGCGTATCGATGCACGCAACGGTGCAATCGGGCTGGTTCCCGCAGACTTGGACGGGGCGGTCGTGTCAAATGACTTCCCGTCGTTCAACTTGAATCCGGCCAAGCTGCTGCCGGCCTATGTCGGGTGGCTTTCGAGGACGGGAGACTTCGTCGACAGGTGCAAGGCCGCCAGCGAGGGCACGACAAACCGAGTTAGACTTGACGTGGACAGATTCCTCAAGCTGACAACCCCCCTTCCTCCCCTTCCCGAACAGCGGCGCATCGTGGCGCGGATTGAGGAGCTGGCGGGGAAACACGACGAAGCGCGTCGGCACGGGCGTGACGCCGTAGAGGTAAGGGAGAGCCTGTTGCCGTCAGCATACAGCGCCGCGTTTGACGCGGCCGCGAGTATCTCTCCGAGCCTTGAGCGGCTTGGGGATCTCTGCCGGCTAATAACAGATGGGACGCATGTCACTCCGCGCTATGTCCCGGAAGGGGTGGCCTTTCTCTCGGTCAAGGACATAACGACTGGCATAATCAGATTCGACGATGCCAAGAAGATCTCGACGGAAGAACAGGCGGCGCTTACTAGGCGCTGTAGGCCAGAGCGAGACGATGTCCTGCTTACAAAGGTAGGCACGACTGGATTCGCCAAGGCGATAGACGTTGACCGCGAGTTCAGCATCTTCGTTAGCTTGGCATTACTCAAGTTGGACTTGAACCGGCTCCTGCCAAGGTACACCGAGTATATGCTGAACTCGTCCCGTGTGAGGGACCTGTCGGCCCGAGACACGCGCGGGGTCGGCAACAAGAACTTGGTTCTGAAGTTCATCCGGGAGTTCAGAATCCCGGCCCCGCCGTTGGCCGACCAGCGTCGCATCGTCGCCGAGTTGGATGCGTTGCAGGCGAAGGTGGATGAGTTGAAGCGGTTGCAGGCGGAGACGCAGGCTGAACTCGACGCCCTGCTGCCGTCCATCCTCGACCGCGCGTTCAAGGGAGAACTTTAGCGTGCCGCCGCAGTTGATGCCGAAGCAGGGATGAGTACTGACAACAGCGAATACTATCTAACACCGGAAGAGGTGGCCAAGGGGCTCAAAGTGACCGTCGCCGATGTGCTGGAGTGGGTGCAGCAAGGCAAGTTCGGCGATGTGCGGCGCGATGGCACAAAGGTGATGATCTCCTTGAGTTCCTATCAGCGGTTTGGCAGTTCCATGCCGCCAGAATTGATGGAGAAGATTAGTTTGTACATGTGGGAGGCCATGAAGGCGACCAGGCCTGCAGTACAGAGAGAGACTTGCGAGCGTGTCAGCGCCAGTATGGCCATTGTGCTTGAGCGCGCCGAGCGTGCGGTGAAGCTCCTTGAGACCATCCATGCGGCGCATGAGCCGCAGATTGATGTAATCAAAGGTAGGAGCGGTCTTGTCGCTGGTTTCATCTTGTACGCGAGGGTCATCAGTCTACTCTACGGCATACTTCGTCTGCTAAGGGCGAGCGTGCCCGCTGAAGCAGGGATTCTCTTTCGGCCTCTTTGGGAGGCGATACTCCTGGCTGACTATTTCGTGATGTCCGAGACTTCCAAGGATAATGGAGAGATGATCGGACGGTGGTTCGCCGGCCAGGCTCCTCCAAAGCACAGCAAGGTCATTCGGTACCTGCACCGGAAGACGAATGCGCCCACGGAGACCGCGGAAAAGTTGCACGGGTTGTACTCAGAGCCGATTCATCATACGTACCAAACAGTGATGGGATCCTATCGGGGTTATGGTATGACGGGCTTCGACGGAGAGCACACCGAGAGGCTTGGCTTCGACTACCACACGTCCTCGATAATGACCGACCTTATTCCCATAGTGTCGACTTTTGAGCAACTGCTTTGGGCAGCGCTACTGCACTTCGGCATCTGCTTTGCCACGACTTGGAGCATACTGAGCGAAGGCGAACGTCAGGCGTTGAAGGAAGAGAGGGACTTCTATGCAATGGATGAACTCAAGCGGATCGAGATCACCCTGGGGAAGCCTAGGTAATGACAGGGAAGTTACCCGTCCCCGTGTGTCTGCAGGCGGAGACGCAGGCCGAACTCGACGCCCTGATGCCGTCCATCATCGACTGCGCGTTCAGGGGAGAGTTGTGACGGAGAAGGATGAAGGCGGAGGGATGAAAGATGAAAGGCGACGAGGATGACAAACAAGAAGTCAAGCGTAGACAAGGGAAGTCGGAAAGCCGGGACTCCATCCGGTAGTGACAAACACGAGAGGCAGCCCAAGGCGGACTTTGAGTCATTGGCCGTTCTGTTCGGCCTCGGGCGCACGTCGCTTCGGAGGAAGCGCGTTGCCTCCGGTACCAAGCTGCCGCTCACACTTAGCGAGGACGAACGGAAGCTGATACTGAGCACTTGGTCCATATCCGGCGGGTTGACCGACACTCAGTTGCGAGCTCTGGAGATAGCGCCGAAGCCCGAGCTGCGTCTGACCCTTGGCGACTGGGATGAGCTGGCCGGTTGGGTTGCAGCAACCAGTAATCACGCCCGCGGCAGCAGTAAACTGCATATCCGCGCCTGTGCGCTCTTCGGCCGGATTCAGGACATTCTTGACCGCTACACTGACGAATGAGCGGTCGAAGGACGGCACGGGGTAGTTGCAGTACCTCCGCGCGAAGTCAATGCGATGCCTGACCGAGGGTGAAATTGCGATTGTGGGACCATGCTGCTATTGAAGGGAGGTCGCATGGAAGATGATAGCCAGAGACTGAAGGCGACGATACTCGAGGTGGTGGAGAATCAGCTACGGGACGGAGACCCGCCTGAAACCCGCGAGACGCTCGACCGGCTGACGCGTGAGGGGCATTCCGAGGCCGACGCCAGGCTTTTGCTCGGACAGGCGGTCACGGTCGAGGTGTACTGCATCTGGAAGGAGAAGAAACCGTTCAACCGGGAGCGGTTCGTCCGTAACCTCCAGAACCTCCCCGCCCAGCCGCACGAATGAGCCTCGCGGGGACGCCGCCAATCCTGGTACGTCGGCCGGGTGATTCTGCGGTGGTTCCGGCGGCACAATTGGCGATTCCTGACCCCGCATTCAACGTCGAAGTGCAACAAAGCGTGAGGCAGCCTCTAACGGTGTTCTGTAGCCGAGGCACTTCATGAGCAGAAGTCGGGACACTGCCCAATTTCGTGCGTGTCAGGCCCGCGCTAGCGCGCGAGTGACCAGTTTCCAGTTGGCAGTTTGCAGGTGCGGAAGTGGGAGGCCTGCGGCCGACAGCTCACAGTTCGCGGCCCGTGGACTTGCGAACGGTTTGCGGCAGGTTATAATATCCTGTTTCTGGAGGACACCATGACTGAACTGCTTAAGAAGGAAATCGAGACTTACAACGCCCATAAGGCTGAGCTTGTCGGCCAGTCCAAGGGCAAGTACGTTCTAATCAAGGACGACCACATTGTGGGCGTGTTTGACACCGAGATGGACGCAATCCATCAGGGCTACGAGCGTTTCGGCAACGTGCCTTTCCTCGTGAAGCAGATTGTCCAGGTCGAGGTACCGCTGAACTTCACGTCGAATCTGATTCGCGCCTAGATGCCGACGTTCACGATTCAGTTGGCCGACCTACAGGCGGAGGGGCCCGTCGTAGAGACGAAACTCTCTTCGGTCTCTCCGGGCAGCAAGGCGCAGCCGCTCCCGACCTTGGCCCTCGTTGACACTGGAGCTACCGTGACAGTAATCGGCGAGGAACTCGTGCGACGGTTGGGTCTGAACCCGGTCGGCACGGCCCTCGTGAATACACCGTCGTCGACGAGCGTGCTTTGCTATAGGTACATCGTCCGCCTAGTTCTGCCCCACGACATCGCCGTGGAGGTGGTTGCGTTGGGTACACCGCTGGAGGGTCAGAACATCCAGTGTCTGATTGGCCGGGATGTCCTTCAACGTGCCGTCTTCGTCTACACCGGCTACACGAACACCTTTACCCTTTCACTCTAGCCCGAGCGCCGGGCTTTCATTCAGCCAAGTTCAGCCCGACCCCCCCCCCCCCCACATTTCAGATTGCAGATTTGAGATTGCAGATTGGGCGGAGCAGGTTGGTCCGGCTGACGGCTGACGGTCTTTGGGGGCTGACTAGAAATCCGGCCGGAAACCGGGGGTCTGGGGCACGCAACCCCGAGCTAACGCGGTAAAGACGAGGTGTTGTCGCCGTTTCACCTCGCCGATGAGACTCGGCACGAGGAGCAGTAAGAAAGTCAGTTGTAGCAGCAGACTGAAGGAAGCAGCCCCAATACCAGGCGAAGTCCCGGTCGCTGACTCCCAGGCGGCCACCAGCACCAGATTCGCCACCGCCGCCGCCAGTAGCAACTGCCACTTGGTCTTCACCCGCCCGAAGTACCGCGCCTGACGTATCCCTAAGGACCCGTTAAGAAATAACATTTACATATGTGACATGGAGGGCTCGATGGTGTAGTTCCATTCTCCGTGAAAGGGATGGGGCATCAGGGGTACTTTCTGTAGCTCACTATCTATCACTTTGACGCCCTCAGGGTACCTGCCTCGGTCCAACCCGGCTTTGACGCGGAGCCCACTCCGAGTTGAGGTTGACGCAATCAACTTCACGATTACGTCGTGGCTGATGAGCGGTCGGCCGCGCCAGTTCATGGTGATATGCGAGAATAGGCTATGCTCCACTTTGTTCCACTTGCTTGTGCCGGGCGGGAAATGACACACGGTGACCCGAAGTCCCGTCTCCTGCGCGAACCGGTTTAGCTCCACTTTCCACAGCCGCAGTCGATACCCGTTGCTCCCGCCACTGTCCGCGCAGATCAGTAGGGCCGACGTCTCGGGATAGCGTGCTTGTCCCATTCGCCGCCGCCACCGGCGGATACTCTCAACGGCAAAGCTCGCGGTGTCGTGATCGCGTCCGACACTCACCCAGCCAACGTCTTGTCCTACGTCGTAGACTCCGTAGGGAATCGCTCGACCCAATCCCGGGTCCACGAAATCATGAATCCTGACCGCCTCCGGTCGTCCACGGGGACGCCATTCCCGGCCCGCTTGAGCAAAGGGGCCGACCAACTCTTTCTTCTTGGTGTCCCTTCTGAAGGAACTCACGCGACTGCCGATTGATGTACCGAAACTGAGCGTCGCGGTCGGGGTGCTGGTCGCCTTCGGTCGTCTTTACGTTTGCCTGCAGACTATAGTCCAATTCCGCCAGGAGCGCAGCCACGGTTGGATGGCTTACTTGGTAGCCGCGTTTCCCTAGGAGTCCGGCCGAAAAGCCACCTACCGCAAGATCGTCATTCTTGCGGCCATTGATAATCAAGGACTTACGTGGTGCCATTTCACGGTCTGCAAGCTACCGGAGGGGTTTCCGGCCGGGCTTCTAGGGCTTGGGCCAACTGTCGCGTGCTCTTACAGGTCCAGCGCAGTGGTGACTCGGGATCGCCCCGCGTGGTGGGTTTGATCAGCGACTCCAGCGCCCGCACGAGCGTCGGCCGAATGTCCCTAAGCTTCTTTCGTCCTCCCCCCGCCCGTCTTACACGTGCGGCCGGCAGTGGTTCTTCGTCCAGTTCGCGCAGTCCTCGGTGAATCGTCGGCCGGGAGATACCCGAAGCCCGAGCCGTGGCGGATACCCCACCACGTCCCGCTACGCGAGCGTCGGCGGCGACCACTAGCCGCCGCTGTCGCTCATCCAAGTGACAAAGTAGTGATGCATACTTCTCTTCGAGTTGTTGATCCATTGTCATGGAGACCAGTCTAGCCAATTCCTATACTTTTGTAAATGTTATTTCTTAACGGCCCCTTAGCGAGACGCGCCGCGAGGAACCCGCCCCTTTTCGGGCTGGAAGACGGCTAGCCGAAGGCAGGTGCATTATTCCGGGGCCAAATTGCAGATTGCTTCTTGAGAGCAAGAAAAGGAGTAAACATGCTGGAAAGTGAACTGGAGCCCGAGTTCGTGAGTCTGCTGGAAGTGCTGCGCCGGCCTGACCCGGCGGACGGCGGAAGGCGGATGGCGGACAGCGTGAGGCGAGTGTCCTCACCGCGCCCTGCGCGCCACGTGCCCTCACGGTTGCCTGCTGTTCATGTTGACAAAGGCGCGCGCCAGCTTAGTCTCAATCAGGAGGTGGCTTTGTGAAATCTACCATGTTGACTGCGTCCGTATGTGCCCTGGTGCTCGCCTGCGCCGCGCCGCAGAAGGGCGGCAAGGCAGAGACGACCGGCAAGGCCCTGAGGACCGGTATGCTGCTGGTCAGTACCGCGTTCAACGATGGTGAGTTGATACCAGCGAAGTACAGCGGTTACGGAGAGAACGTATCCCCGGACCTGGCGTGGGCCCAGGCGCCCGAAGGGGTAAGGAGCTACGCCCTGATTTGCCGGGACCCGGATGCGCCGGGCGGCACGTTCTACCACTGGGTCGTGTTTAACATTCCGGACAGCGTGAGGCAGTTACCCGAAGGACTCGGGCATGCGTCCGCGCTGCCGTTCGGCGGGACGCAAGGTACGAACAGCTTCGGCAAGGTCGGGTACGATGGGCCGAAGCCGCCGGTGGGCACGCACCGCTACTACTTCGACCTGTACGCTCTTGACGCGGCATTCACGCCTGACCAGACTACGACTGCGGGTCAGCTAACGGAGAAAGTGAAAGGGCACGTACTCGCTCGAGCCACGCTGATGGGCAAGTACGCGAGGTAGGCAGGTGCGAAGGTGAGGTGCAGGATGAGGCGAGCGGATTTGGTAGCAGCAGTACTGCTGATGGTCGTGTCCGCGCAGGCATGGGAGCCGGTCGGGCCGGTCGAGGCATCCGTCACCTGTGGGGCCGCGAGCGCGAGCAGTCCGCAGGTCATGTACATCGTCGGGCGTCGCCCGCACGCGCAGGCGCTCATGCGAAGTACCGACCGCGGCGCGGGCTGGGCATCGGTGAACGACTCTTTGCCGTTTCTGGCGCGGGTGATTCTGGTGAATCCGTCCGACGCCGCCGTTCTGTATGCTTTGTCGAGTCGCGTGCAGCGCAGCACGGACAGTGGCGGTTCGTGGAGCGAACTCCCTGCGCCGCCCGGGATCTGGTTCGGCCTGTTCGTGGACCCGGTCCGGCCTCAGTTGTTGCTGGCCGTCGGGTGCAGCCGGGTTGGGGCCGATGACCGGGCCGCTTTTGCCCGAAGCACCGACCAGGGAGCAACCTGGCAACTCACGCGGTGCGACACGACCGCTGGTTCCGGTGCCTACTCTGTCACCGTTGATCCCGTGGACACTAATACCGTCTACTGCGGCGGCTACGCACATGGCCGCGTCTTCGTCTACAAGTCGACAGACGGCGGTGGTTCATGGACATCGAGTGACGTCGGCGCGGCCGGGCAGGGCGCGGGGCCGGACAGCGTCTGGCTCGACTCGTACCCGTCCGAGTCGCCCGGATCGAAGTGCCCGCGTTGTCTGCTGGTCAGCCCTTCAAACCGCAGGACCGTCCTGCTGGGAACGTTCGGCTCGGGTATGTACCGGTCGACGGACGGCGGGACAAACTGGAACAGAATCACCGTCACACCGTTGAACACGACCTATACATTAGCCGCTGCCCGGCGCACGCCCGAAGTCATTTACGCCGGCTGCGGGGATGAGGTCCTCCACAGCACTGACGGCGGCGTCAACTGGGAGGGTTGGTGGTCCGGTGCTTTCGGCCGTCGGAATCGCTGCGTCATCGTCCCCGCCGACAGCGCGGGGCAGGTGTTCTGCGGCAACGAACTGGGTTTCTTCCGCGGAACCGCGCCGGGGCGCTACTGGAGCTTGCTCCATCTTTTTCAATCCGGCATCGTGCCGGCTGTAGTCTTCTCGGGGTCTGAGCAGGCCATGGCGTATGTCGCGGTTGCCGGTGACGGTGTGTACTCAAGCCGGGATTCGGGCGGAACCTGGTCAGCATGCTCGTCCTTTCGGGACGCAGGCAGAGTCTGCGGATTGGCGTCCGCGGGGTCGGGCCGGGTTTGGGCCATGACGAACGGCGGCTCCAGCCGGGCCGGCCTATACTGGAGCGCGGATTCCGGCAATTCCTGGCACGCCGCTGACACCTCGTTTGAGATGGGCGGAGCGGTTGCCGCGTCGTGGCAGGGTTTCGTTGCCGCGGTCGGGTCGGCGCGGGACAGCATCGGACAGATGCGATTCGGCGTGATAACGTCGGCCGACGGCGGGAACAGTTGGCGTCGGAGTCTGCTTTGTGCCTCGGGCCTGGGTCGTTCTGTCGCCGTGAGCCCGCTGGTTTCAGACTGGATTCTTGCCGCCGGCGACTCGGCCGGAGTCGCGGTCATCTACAGCACACGCGATACCGGCAGGTCGTGGCAGCGTCTCGATTCAGGCGTTGTGGGCAGCGTGAGTTCTGTCCTGTTCAGCCCGTGGACGGGTGGGCCGCTCGTCTGCGGAACAACCCAAGGTGTCTACTGGTCCGACAATGGCGGTCTGTCCTGGTCCTATTCGGGCCTGTCGCAGGTGAGGGCGGTCACCGTTGACTGGTACGAGCGCTACGTCTTCGCCGCGAGCCGCACCGGCGTGTTCCGGTCGGATGTGCGCAGCGGGCAATGGAGTGACTTCAATACGGGCCTCGCCAACCCTGACGTTCTCTGCCTGTTTACATCTTCTGATTCCAGTGGCTATCAGGTGCCCGCGCTGGCGGGTACGAATGGATCGGGTCTGTTCCGTGACTGGCTTTATCACGTAGGAACGCGTGAGGAAACAGCGACCCCACCTTCCGCGCTGCCGGGGCCGACCATCTTGCCCAATCCGTTTCGGGGACGGACCCGCGTCTCGTTGCCGCCTGGCGAGTCGGACCTCGTGTCTGTGGGTGTGTTCAACTCGGCAGGCCGCGAAGTCGCCACGATCCGGCGCGGGGACGTGCAGGGCGGAACGTGGACCTGGGATTGGGACGCGCATGAGCTTCCGGCAGGGACCTATTTCGTTCGAATCAGTTGTGGCGGTCGGGCGTTTCTGAGCAGAGCTGTTCTGCTTAAGTGATTCGTCGGCAGTAGCAGTCGAGCGCTACGCGGTCGAAGGCGTCAGCGCAGGAGCAGGAGTCTGCGTGAATCAGGCCGTGCGGACGTGCGGAGGAAGTAGACACCGGCCGGCAACTGACTGACGTCGTTCGGGCCGGCGCGGAGCGTCTGAATCATGCGGCCGGTCGCGTCCAACAGCGTTGCGCGGTCGGAGTCCTGGAGGAGCAGACAGCCGCGAACAACAAGCGGCGGCTGCTTTCTTGGGGTACGATTGTGCCCTCATCTACCCCCGGCGGTGTGGTGTTGATGACGGACACGCTTGAGCCATCGTGATTCGCAACGTACATACGATTCACGGCCGGTGCCCAGGCAATCGCCACCGGGTTGTCACCGACAGGAACTCGACAAGCGACGGTGTTGAACGCGGCATCGATTAACGTGACCGAGTCTCCGTCAGGGTTCACACAGTAGACGTAGTTGTGCACCGAGTCGAAAGCCAGCGCGGCCGGGCGCAGGCCGACCGGCACTATCGCCAGTAGCGTGTCGGCGACTCCGTCCAGCACGGTGACGCTGTTGCTGGTGGAGTTGGCGCAGTACACACGGCCGGCGAGCGGATTGTAGCATAGAGCAACCGGGCCACCCGCGGCGGGCGCGTGGCCGAGAAGGCGGTTGGACGCGCCGTCAATCACGCTGATGCTCGCTCCGCCGGAGTTGGCGCAGTAGACCTTGTCGTTGACCCGGTTGAAGCAGAGCGCGACGGGCTGACTGCCCACGGCCACGGTGGCGATGAGGCTGTCGCTGCTTCCGTTGATGACTGACACAGTGCCGCCGGCATAGTTGGCGGTGTAGACCTTGTCGTCGACGGGGTTGACGCAGAGCGCCGCAGGTTGGGCGCCGACTCCGACCGTCGCGACCAGGTTGTTGGTCACGCCATCGATGACCGACACGCTACTGTCCGAGCGGCTTGCGCAGTACACCTTGTCGGCGACGGAGTTGAAGCAGAGCGCGGATGGCTGGGCCCCGACTGCCAGCGTCGCTATTGCCGTGTCGCTTGCGCCGTCAATCACGGTCAGTCCCGCGTCAGCGCCGGCGCAGTACACTTTGTTGTCGAGCGGGTTGGAGCAGAGGAACGCCGGCTTGTGGCCGACCGGGACGAGCGCGGTCACGACGTTGGTCTCACTCGCAATCACCGCGACGCTATCGATGCTCCCGCATGCACAATAGACCTTCGCGTTGTCCGGATGAAAGCACAGCGCGGATGGGCTGCAACGCGAGAGTTGCACCCTCGCCACAACCTGGTTTGAGTCCGTGTCGATGACCGAGATGGTACTCGCCCCGGTGTTGATACTGAAGAGGCGACGGGCCATGGATGCGAGGTACGCAAAGCCCGGCGCGGCGTCCACCGCGATTGTGGCGATGACGCTGTCGCAGGTGCAGTCGATCACCGACACGCTGTTGCTCCCCGAATTGGTGCAGTAGATGCGGTTGTGGAGTGAGTCGAAAACCAGGAAAGCGGGCCCTGAGCCGACGGAGATGAAGTGCAGGATCGAATCGGTGGCGCAGTCGATTGCCGCCAGCCGGGCTTCGCCGGAACTGCCATCGGCAACATACAGCCGGTTGTTGATAGGGTTGTAGCAGAGACGGCCGAGCAGGCGAAAGACCTTGACTGTATCTATGACCATGTTCAGGGAGCACGAGATCACGGTGACGCTGGAATCATTCCACAAGTTGCTGGTGCAGTAGATCCGGTCGTCGCGCGAGTCGTAGTCCAGATAGCACGGCTGGTGGATGTCGGTGTAGATGAAGCGTACCATAGTATCTGTGACCCCATCAATCACCCGGACGCCATGGTTATACCAGTCGGTGCAGTAAACGCTGTTGTGTTTGGCGACGTAGCAGAGATTGGAAAACCCGGCATGCAGGTGAACCGTCGAAAGGATGCTGTCCCGATCGCAGCTCACGACCGTGACGTTCCAGCCGCCGGCGTAATAGAGCTTGCGGCCGGCCGGATTGTAGCACGTGGCGTTTTCCTCGGTGGCTATCTTGAAGCTGCCCAGTCGTTGGCGCGTCGATGGGTCGAAGACCAATACAGTGCTGTCATGGGTATTCAGTGCATAGGCTTTATGGCAATCAGGGCTGAAGGCCAGCGTCGTGACCGGCAACGCGGTCGGCACCAGAGCCTTCTTGGCGCCGGTCCGGCCGTCGATGCCAAGCACGTAGTTGCCGACCGCGCCGCCGATATAAACTGTGTTGTCCAGGGAATCCCATATGAGATGCTGCGGTCTGGCCAGGACCGAAAAAGAGTCGGGTAGGGGCAGTGCCTTCTCCAGCCATTGCGGGCAAGCAGCCGAGGCCAGCACCAAGATGAGAACCGGCACCATGGAGAGTCTTCTCATCGCCGTTCCATGTATCAGAATAAGCCGGCATTCCCGGATGTCAAATGGTGACCGGCGGTCATGTTGACTCGGGCGGGTCGGGCGTGCTACCGCGTCACGGCCCTGCCGGCCGCAATCCTCTTTGAGACCAGCCCAAGGATGAGTCCCAATACACAGAGGAGCATGAACCAGTCGCCGTAGCGGCGGTAGAGCGTGGGCGCGAGCGGCTGTGGAACCGGGCCGGCAAGAATGGTCTGCGTGAAGAGGGGAGTCTTCTTGAGGACTCTCCCGTACGGGTCTGCGATGAGGGAGATGCCGTTGTTGGCGCTCCGGATCATCGGTACACCGTTCTCAACCGTGCGCAGGACCGCCAGTTCCGCGTGCTGCTGGGCGCCGACCAGGCGGCCGAACCAGCCGTCATTGGTGACGACGGCGAGGAGTTGCGAGCCACGGCGCGTGAACTCGCGCGTCAGGTCAGGAAAGATGGCCTCGAAACAGATGAGCGCGGAAAGGGTGCCGTGTGACCAGTTGAACACGGTGTAGTTGTGACCTCGCGTCCAGTCGCCCATGTCCGCAGTGCCGATGATCTTGCGGATGATAGGCAGTTCGTCCGCGTAGGGTATCTTCTCCGAGAAAGGCACAAGTCGCATCTTGTAATAGCGCTGCTTGACCGGCTCTTCGCCGGGACGGATGAGCACCGCGCCGTTGTGCCAGGAGTTGCGGCGCTCGTCGAAGAGCGGCGTGCCTGTGAATATCTCGGTCTGAAGGGAATCGGCCAGGCCGCGAATGACCGGGCCTATCGTCGTCGACCTCGTCACGTCGACCAGCGTGGCCGTTTCCGGGTAGAGGATGAGGTCAGGATGAGTCGCGGCTGGTTGACGGGTGAGCCGGGCAAGGTCTGTCTGTATCTGCTCGCGCGAGTCCCAGTCACCCTTGTCCAGCGGGGAGACGTTGGGCTGGATGATGGCGACGTTGAACCACGGCTTGAGCGGGCGGACATAGAAGGTTGAGAAGACGAGCGGCACGGCGAAGGCCGCGAGCAGCGCGGCCGCGTGCCAAGCCAGGTTCCGAGCTTGCGGCTTGTGGCTTGTTGCTTGTGGTCCGACCGCCTGCAGCAAGCGGAAGAGCAGCACATTCACCAGTACCAGCCACGCCGATACGAGATAGACCCCGCCGATTGATGCAATCTGGATGAACGGAACATAGGGTGTCATCGTGTAGCCGAGCAGACCCCACGGGAAGGCAATCTGAGACTTGGTGCGGACGAGCTCGAGCAGAGGCCAGATGAGCGGTGCGGCCCAGAGACCCCAGCGCCGGGTGAGCCACGCGAACACGCCGACATACAGGCCGAGGTAGGCAAAGAGCAGTACTACGCCGATGTCCAGTAGAATGCGTGTGACCGGTTCGACCGGCACGACCAGTAGCCACAGCCACCAGAGGTGAAACCCGAAGGCGAGCCCGCCGAACAGCCAGCCCCAAAGGAATGCCCGGCCCGGCTTTGCGTCGCGGATAATCCAGAACAGCGGGACGAGCGCGACAAAGGCGAGGAACCGGAGCGGGAAAGGCGCGAACGCGAACCCTCCGAGGCCGAGGGCCGCGGCGGCCAGAATCAGGACTCTTCGGATGTGAGCGGGACCTCGCTGCGGGTCGACTGGGACTGGTAGAATGCGTCCGCGAGCCGGCTGACCGTTAGTGCCTCGGAGGCGGCGATGGGCGTTGGCGTGTCTCTTACCAGTGACTCAACCCAGAGATTGACGAGCAGTTGCCAGGACGAACGCTGAGGGTCTTTGGCCGGAATCTGGGGGGTGACGTTGACCAGGTGGCCGTGCATCTCTTTGTGGATTTGAGTCGGGTTGAGCAGGGCGGCTCCGGCGTTGCCGAACAGGTTGAGGTACGTGAGGTCTTTCTCCTGCAGCATGGACCAGCCGACCTCGACCGTAAGCGTCAGGTCCGGCTGGAACCTAATCATGGCGAACGCGGTATCCTCGACCTCGGAGCGGGGCGCCCGGTGGTGGGCCGCGCCGATAACCGAGACCGGCACGTGCGGAGCCACCAGGGCGAGTGAAGCATCGAGCAGGGCCGTACCGAGCGAAAGGAACGCGCCGCCGCCCGCGCGCAGGCGCTGGCCGCGCCAGCCCGAAAGCGACCACGACTCACGGCCCTGGAGCCAGCCGGTCTTGCAGTAATAGAGGTCGCCCAGTTCCCCGCCTTCGACGAACCGGCGGATGGTCTGGATGTCGGGCCGGAGCCGCGTGTTCATCGCCGGCATCAGCTTTCGCTTCTCGCGTTCTGCGCTGGCCATCATCTGCCTCACTTCGGCCGAATCGAGGCCCAGCGGCATCTCGCAGAGAACGTCCTTGCCGTATCGCATGGCGGCAACGGCCATCGGTGCGTGCAGGTGGTTGGGCGTGGCGATGACGACCGCGTCAATCGACTCGTCCTCCTTCAGGTCGTCGAAGTCAACGTAGTGCTTCTCGACCTTGTGAATTGCACAGAGTTGATTCAGCTTGCGGACGTCGGTATCGCAGAGCGCGACCAGCTCGACCGACGGATTGTGACGCAGCGCCGGAATGTGGGCGAGCTGTGATTGGGTCCCGCATCCGACGACCGCCACTCTCAGTTTCCGCTCAGCCACGGGTCGTTCCCTCGTTCATCGTTCTTCGTTCATCGTTTCCCAAGACGCGAACCCGCCTGCCTTCGACCGTAAGCCGATTCTCGCAGAAGAGTTTCACGGCTTCGGCATAGGCCAGATGCTCCTCGACCAGCACGCGCAGAGAGAGAGTCTCGGCGTTGTCGCCTTCGTGCACCGGAATTGCGTGCTGGATGATAATCGGCCCGGCGTCAACGTCGCCGGTTACAAAGTGAACCGTGCACCCCGCGACCTTCACGCCGGCGGCGAGAACCGCTTCGTGCACCTGCATCCCCTGCAGGCCGGCGAACGCGGGCAGGAGCGAAGGGTGAATGTTCATGATGCGGTTCTCAAAGGCTTTGACGAAGACCGGGGAGAGGACGCGCATGAACCCGGCCAGGCAGACAAGTCCGACGTCGTGCTTCTTCAACTCCGCAATCAGCGCCTGCTCGAAATCGGCGCGCTTGCTGAAGTCGCGGTGAGAGATTGTGACACCCGGGACGTGCTCGGCCTCGGCCCGCTTCAGCACCGGCGCGTCCGGGACGTTGGCGACCAGCAGCCGAATTTCACCGTTCGTGTCCCCACGCCTGACAGCGCGCACCAGCGCCTCAAAATTCGTGCCGCGACCCGACGCCAGCACGCCGATACCGATTCTGCTCACGACTCGATTCTAGCCTGTGGCCGTGTCTTGTCAAACGAGCCAACCGGGCCAAGGAGAATAGTGAATGGTGAATAGTGAATAGTGAAAAGGGAAAGGGGAATAGGGAGTACGGAATAGTGAATGGTGAATAGTGAATAGTGAAAAGCGAAAAGGGAAAGGGAAACAGGGAGTAGTGAATAGTGAAAAGGGAATAGCGACCGGTGAATCCCGAATCCGTCTCTCGTTCCTCACTATCCTATCCGTCCCATCCGTTTCGTGTCTTTCGTGTCTTCGTGGCTCTCCATATCGGGATCCGGGACCGGCTTTCACTCTTCACTATTCCCAATTCACTATTTCCTCCAACCCGTTTCTCTGCTAGAGTCTAGCCGACCGGAAAAGACACAAAGGAGGTCTCATGTTCGGAATCGTTCTTATGGCCGCAATCGGGCTGGCGGTCGCGTTCTTCGCGTTGCGCCAGACCATTCAGGGCCGCGCTATCGCCCGCCGCGTCGGCGTCGGCGCGGTCGTCCTGGTCGGAATCCTGCTCGCGCTGTCCTTCTTCCGTATCGTTCCGCCCGGCTTCGCCGGCGTGCCGGTGCTGCTGGGCCGGGTCCAGAAACAGATGTCGAGTGGCCTAAACATCGTCCTGCCCGTCGTCAACGTCACTCTGATGGACGTTCGCACCAATGCGTACACGATGTCGAGCATCAAAGACGAAGGTCAGGTCAAGGGGGACGACGCGATTGACGCCCTCGCCTCAAACGGCCTCACCGTTGCGCTCGACGTTACGGTCTGGTACCGGCTGGACGTCACCAGGGCAAGCTGGGTATTCCAGAACATCGGTCCGGACTACGTCGATAAGATAGTCCGTCCCTCGATTCGGACGGCCCTGCGCGACGCCGCGTCTCGCTTCACCGCCAGCGAGCTTTACTCGTCAACCGGGCGTACCGTCTACACGTCTACAGTTGACTCGTTGCTGGATGTCGCCTTCACCGGTAAGGGTGTCATCCGCGAGCGGGTGCTGCTCCGCCGGGTCAAGCTGCCCGACGTCGTGATGCAGGCGATTGAGGCCAAGCTCGCCGAAGACCAGAACGCCCAGAAGATGGAGTTCACGCTCGTCAAGGAGGGCCGCGAAGCCGAGCGCAAGCGGGTTGAAGCGAAGGGCATTGCCGATGCCAACCGCGTCATCGCCGGCTCCCTGACCAGCAACTACCTGAGCTGGTATTACATCGAGATGCTCAAGACGGTCGCGTCGACGCCGAACAACACATTCGTCATCACGCCCTTCGACCAGAAGCTCATCCCGATGCTGAACGTGGGGAAGTGACCCGCAGGGTCATCCTGAGGAGTGCGGCGACGTAGTATCTCGCCCCCTCGCGTCGCGCTGAACGAAGCGGAAAGGTCCTGACCAGGCCTGCTACTCCGTGTCGCCCCGACCACGCTGCTAACTCCCGGAAACCGGGATGGAACCGCTGAGGGCGCCGAGGCCGAAGTGGGAAGTGAAGATTACAGAGGACAAAGCAGAGGGGAGCCGAGGAAATGCCGAAGTGTGGGCAGGGATATATAAGAGCGCCCTGCTGCTCTTCGTAACTCGTAACCCGCAACTCGTGACTCACTGCTGACTTGGTGGTGATTCCTCATCCCGGTTCCTGGGCTCAGATTTCGAGTGCGCGCCATAGGCGCTTCAGTTCTTTGACTCTGTCGCGGTAGTCCGGAACGTGGACCGCCACTGCTCGCCAGAACTCGCGTGAGTGGTTCATGTGCCGGGTGTGCACCAGTTCGTGGACAAAGACGTACCGGACCATGTCGGGCGGAATCAGGAGCAGCCGTGCATTCAGGCTTATCGTGTGGCGGCGCGAGCAGCTTCCCCATAGGGTGCGTTGCGCGCGCACCGAGATGCCCTTCAGTGAGATATCCAGTTCGCCTGCCGTCCGGTACAGCCAGGGGACCAGGTGCCGGCGTGCCTGAATCGTCAACCACCGCTCCAGCACTTTCCATACGACATCGGGGCGGTTGGTGGCGCCCGAAACGTGCAGCACCCGGTCCCCGCGTTTGACCAATGTCACATGCCGGGGAGCCCCGGTCTCATACTCGACGGCCCACTCCTCACCAACTGCCTGCAATACAATCCGCTCCGGCGGGCGATAGGGTTCCGGCTTCATTGGGTATCGGCGCGGCGCCCGTTCGATCCAGTCCCGCTTCCGTTCCAGGATCTCCGGAATCCGACCCCGGTCGAACCCGTGCGGAATAGTCACCACCATTCCTGCGCGGCTGGACACGGCTATGCGCACTCGCCGGGCACGCGGGTGTTCCCGGATTCGGAAGACCAGTTCAGTCCCGTCGTTCAGCAGCACTTCATCACCACGAACTGAGATAGGAGTCTACGACCAGGACGTAACAAAGGAGAAAGGGGAAATGGCAAGGTCAGGACTTGGGCTGCGTTGCTGTGGCGGAAGGCGCTAATCCTCATCGCCGGCCGCGGTCACCCGCCGCGATCCGTGCTGTCCCCGGAATCGCGGGAAGCTCGTGGGCTTTCGACCTGCAGGTCGCTTTGGTCGCTGCCGGGCGACTGGGCGGCGGCGCGGTGCGCAGAGGTCCGTCACAGCGGGCGGCTCGGAAACAGGGGAAGTGCCCTTGCCGGTCCCCTTGTCCCTAATTCCCCTAGTGAACAGATTCCTCCAAGACTGGCATGGGGGGGTCCAAGATGTACCCCAGTACTTCTATGGTTCCACTCAACCCGGGGGGTCTTTTCCTGTCTTCCTCAAGGTGAGGATTCTTCATCACTACCGACCGGAACTGGCCGCGCCAGTTCTCGAGGTACCACTCCTGTACCTCCTCACCGACTTTGACCTTCACGTAGACTTCGGAAGTGCATGGGAGTACCAGCCTTTCACGCGTCCGCTTCGTATCCAGGATAGTGATCGGTGGTATGTCAGAGGAGTTGGCCGTGTCCCGCGCTGCATTATCGATGACATAAAGCAGCACATACGCTCTTGCCATTGCGGCGATGCTGCTGTTATTCAACCTGCGACCGGCGGCAAACAGCAGCCGGTTGAACTCGAAGGGCATCAGAAAGAACGTATCGTCGGTGACCGCCATCAGGTAGGGCTCGGGTGGGTGCTCGCCGAAGGGAGCATGACGCGGGATTCGGGCACTGAGGCCTCGGTAAAATCGGACTCCCGGGAAGGCCTCCTTCAGTTCGGCGGCTGCGACTCGGGTGAGTCGGAACAGGTTGGCAGGAATCGAGTCGATCTTCTCCCCATCATGATACCTAGCCAGCTTGGGAAACCTGTCAAGCATGTCCTGCACCTCGCTGGTCGGTGCCGGTGCGACGCTGACCATGCTAGGTCGGAACGGTCTGGCGGGAATTGAGTCGACCTTCGTTTCGCTGACCGAAACCGGACCGGAAGTGTCCTTGACCTTTGCCCCTGCCTGTGCCTTCGCGCGTGGCGGGGCGGAAGAACACGCAAGAACCACCAGCAGCCCGGCCGAGGCCAGCCAGACGTGACTCATCCTTTGAACCAACTCCATGACCGAATTCTAAGACTCGCGGGTGGGGATGTCAAATCGGCGGGCGGAATCTGCCGGATGCCCCGAAGCTTTCCGGAATAGGGTGCCTGTCCCTTGTTCCCCAACACATTGACGCGCTTCGGACTAGAAATCGGGGAAGATACTTATGAAGAGCCTCCTGCAGGTTTGAAGGTATAATGAAGATGCACATGCCCTTCAAACTCAAACAGGAGGTAACAAATGCTACGCGTAGGGCTAGATCTGCACAAGAAGTACT
>JAPLUO010000267.1 GCA_026397595.1 Caldifarciminota bacterium | reverse complement strand
GGCGACAAACCACCGGGTCTGGGCCTCATTGAGCGTCCCCAGGACTTTCAACATCATCTCAGGTTGGGTCCTCTGCAACATGCACCATCATAGAAGTCTCTCAAGTAATAGTCAACTTTATTTTGCGGTAAGCCCTTAGTGTGAGTACGTTCCCAAGCTGGGCGAGGATATTGTAGGCCTCTGCGGCCCGCTGTCAAGTGAAGCAGGAGGCGTTTCGGATTCCGGCGCCGGTTTTCCTGTGCTCGTCACGGGCATCCCCGTTTCGCAGGGTCGAGCCGCTTTGGCAGGAGCAGCCAGCATTCAGGGCCGTCAGCCGTGAGCTGTCAGAAGGTCGTGCTCGTACGGTAGCGCCGCGAGGACGTGGTAACTTCAAGCACCAAGCCCCTTCTCGTCCGGCGCGGCTTGAACCGCGCACGGACAGGGGTATAGTTGTGCCATGCCTGAAGCCAATCTCGTCCTGAACAACGTCTCGCAGGTGCTCACCATGGCCGGCGACGGGCTGGGTATCGTCGAGCACGGCGCGGTGCGGGTTCGCGACGGCAGGATTCACGAGGTTGCCAAGGGTAACCTGGAGCCGAGGCCGGGCGAGACCGAAATCGACTGCTGCGGCCGGGTTGTGCTTCCCGGGTTCGTTGACCCGCACACCCATCTCGTGTTCGGCGGCTGGCGACAGAACGAGTTCGAGATGCGGCTGGCGGGCCGAACCTACAAGGAAATCGCCGAGGCCGGCGGCGGGATTCTGTCGACGGTGATTCACACGCGCCTCGCGACCGAGGACGAGCTCTACAACCGGGCTTTGGAGCGCCTGCACGAGATGGTTAGCTGGGGAACGACCACGGTTGAGGTGAAGTCCGGCTATGGTCTCGACACCGGCACCGAGCTCAGGATGCTGCGGGTGGCGCGCCGGCTGGGCGAACTCGGGTTCTGCCGCGTCGTGCCGACGTTCCTGGGCGCGCACAGCGTGCCGAAGAAGTGGGACAAATCCGTCTACATCAAGCTCGTTGTTGAAGAGATGCTGCCTGCGGTCGCCGAGCAGGGCATTGCGTTGTTCTGCGACGTGTTCTGCGAGAACTTCGTATTCAACGCGGCCGAGAGCACGGCCATCCTCGAAGCGGGAAAGCAACACGGCCTCATTCCCACGGTTCACGCCGACGAGATAGAGTCATCGGGCGGGGCAGAGCTCGCGGCGAAGGTTGGCGCGGCTTCAGCCAGCCACCTGCTCCAGCCGTCGGACGCGGGCCTCGCGGCGATGGCGCAGGCGGGCGTGGTGGCGGTTCTTTTGCCCGGGACCTGTTTCTTCCTGCGCGAAGCGCACCGCTCGCCGGTCGCGAAGATGCGCGAGGCCGGCATCGTGACGGCAGTCGCCACCGATTTCAACCCCGGTTCGTGCCCGATGCTGGCCCAGCCCATAGCCGCCCAGTTCGGCTGCATCCACTACGGGATGACAATCGAGGAGGCGCTGCGCGGCATCACGGTCAACGCGGCGCGGGCGTTGAGGCTCGATTCAAGAGTGGGAACGCTTGAGCCGGGCAAAGCCGCGGACATCGTCATCACCGACGTCCCCGACTACCGCCACATCATCTACCGTCTCGGCCACAATCCGGTCTTCATGACCATCCGCGACGGCCGGGTCGTCCACCGCCAGGTCTAGCGGCCAAGCGCCCGGCGCCTGGCCTCGGCCTCTTCCGCGTTCCTGCGGTCAATCGCGCGACCGATGCGGTAGCCGATGGTCATGCTCTCAATGGCGATGCACAGTCCGCTGAACGCCATCGGGAGCGCCGTCCATCCTTCCGGGTCATTATCGATGCGGTCGAACATGCCTTCCAGCACCCCGTACCGGGTAAAACCCACGGTCCAGAATGTGACGTAGCCCAACGCCAGTCCGGGAACCAACGCGCCGATGGCAAAGCCCGTGCGCCAGCCTGTGCCTTCCTTCAGCCGCGTCATCTGGCCGGCCTGCTCGTGGTCGAGGTTGTCGCCCAATGCGTATCCCACGCCCGTTCCCAGCGCGGTGATGCCGCACGATGCTCCCCAGAACACGCATGGGTCCACGTGGTACACTGAGCTCGGCGGAAAAAGGCACCCATCCTGCTCGGTGCGTACGAACCTTATGCCGGCATGCGACCCGATGAAGCCGCCGACGATTGAGCCACAGGTCATGCCGTCAAACGCAGAGCAGTATCGGTTCTCGACGATTGGCGGAGCAGGCTGCGAACGGTTCGCGACCGGCCCGCCGGCCGACTCGCCGTCCATGCTCTGGAGCGGATGTCCCTCAACTGACTGCCAGAACGAGGCAAGGCTCTGCGCTGCGGTCGAGTCGACTCTCTGTTGTTGAGCGACGAAAACGGGATAGTCGATGAGGAAACGGATCCTCTGCAATTCGCCGGGCAGGACGCGGTAGTAGATTGGCGCCACTGTGGCGCCGTCCGCGCGCGCTACCTTGGCATAGAACTCGGGTCCGGGAAGGCCCAGAATCACGGCGTGGTCGAACCCGGCCGTGTTCGGGAACAGCCGGAGGCTGTCCCGTTCGGCCGCGTCAATCGTGTCGCCGACCGCGTCTCTCAGCCGGACGAGGGTCGGCTCCTGGGCTTGGGCAAGCGCTGCAGCCGGCGCAAGCACAAGCAGGAGCAGTAGTCCAGTGCGGTATGGCCGTTCCACCGCCAGGATTTTATGACCGGGCTCCGGCATTGTCAAGCTAGAAAAAGGGCGCAAGAATCGATATGGGAGTCAACCACAATGGTACAAAGATACAAGATGACCCCGGACTACGATCATCTGCGTGACCTGCGGTTGGTTCGAGCCGCAGTCCGTACACCGTGAACCGTATTCCGTGTGCCGTGAATCTGCGAAATCTGCGGATGGTCTTGTTCGGACTTTGGCGGTTCCATTCTGGTCTCCGGGAAGAAAGCCGCCCGCTATTGCGGGCGGCCTGTGAAAGTGACTTCCCGGTTTAGCGGACGATGGTCACGCGCTGCGACACGGTCTTGCCGCCGGACGTGAGGCGAAGGTGGTAGACGCCGGCAGGCAATGACGAAGTGCGAAGGACGAATGGCGAAGCACTGACCGGGCAGGAGAGGACGAGGCGGCCGGCGGAGTTGAAGAGGCAGAGGGAGGAGTGAGGAGAGAGTAGGGAGGAGAGGCGGATATTGACTGCGCTCGTCGCCGGATTCGGGTATGCTTCCAGCTTGAGGCTTGAGGCTTCAAGCTTGAGGCTTTGTTCCTCGGCCAGCCCGACGTTGGCATCGTACCATTCCTGGCTTCGGCGGCAGGCATCGAGATAGCCGGCCGAGTCGTCAGCCGCGACAAACGCCACGGCGACGCGCTGGCTGCTGCCTTGCGGCAGGCTGAGCGGGCCGGTCGAAACCGCCACCGACCAGTTGAAGGGACGGTCGGAACTGGCGTCGCCGAGTTGGCCGGCCATGATGCGGTATTTCATGCCTTCGCTGAGGCCGGAGTCCGGGTAGACGTAACGGTCGTGGTCGATGCAGGCGAGGTGCGCGCCCGCGCTCGTGGTCAGGAGCTTGACGCCGCACCAGCGGTTCGCAGTGAGGACGTTGCGCATGTAGGCGGTCGCGAGTCCTGCGTCGGTGTACGCGAGGTCGTGGAGCCGGTCGGTCGCCTTGACGTCGAAGTCGGCAAAGACGCCGGCATAGCCGTTGATGGCCTCGGCGCCGCCGTTGTCGACGTCGTAGACCATGATGACCCAGTCGTTGTCATTCGGCTCGTTCGTCGCGAGCGCGCGCTGCTGCACCGTGACGCTGTGGGCGTTGGGGTGACCGGCGTCGTTGAAGGCCGAAGTCATGAATTGGTCGGCGTTCCATATCGGCGTGCGCGTGAACACGCTTTCGGCCAGTCGCCAGTCGGTGTCGCAGCCGTCGCCCTGGTTGTAGAAGCGGTCAGCGACGTAGTCCGGGCAACCGGTCAGGCAGAAGCTGGCGATGTTGAGGCTGGAAGTGTCGGACTTCGGGAAGCGGAATCCGCGGCCTGCGGACCCGACCTCGCGGTCGTAGCCGATGGTACCGCGCGCGGTGACGGTGAGCGCGACCTTGCCGGTGTCGATGTTGGCGCAGACCCGGCCCGCATAGCCGATGGTGATGCCGAACTCAAGGTCCCACTCCGATTGGTCGGACGTCACGTGGGCAAGCAACTCGGCGGCCGAGCCGGGCGTGATGTCGGGCGCGGCGGTCAGGCTGAGACTGCCCGTGGTTGTCGAGTCGCCCGCCGATACCGTTCCGATGTCGGCGAGGGAGTCGGGAATCGTGACTCGTCCCGAAAGCAGGCTCAGCACGACGCGGGTCGCGGTTGCGGCGCCGGTGCCGATATTGGCAATTGTCAGATTCAGGTTGCAGCTCTCACCCGGTTCGAGGATGCCGTTGGGGTTGGGCTGGCCGGCATCGTCTACCAGGCAACGGCGGAACGCCATGTACGGTTCGGGCGCGCCCGCGGTGACCGTGATGGTCCGACTTGCGGGCAGGTTGTCGTGGTCGGTGGCGGTCACGAGCAACGAACCGGCAGTGGCGGGGTGAATCGGCAGGCTGACGATGCCTCCGCCGTTCGTCTGGCCCGTCGCGAACACTTCGTTTCCCTTCCATGCGCAGACCTGCGCGCCGGCCAGGGGCGAACCGTCGCGCCTGACCGTGACCTGTAGGTTTTGTGCGCCGGTCGCAATCGTGTCAGAGGCCGCGACCGCGAGCTGGCCGGGCGCCTCGGTCCAAACGTCAATGGCCGGGTCGCCGAGCAGATTGAATTCGGTGACGCACCAGCGCCAGAGCGCGTCGTTATGGGCCGCACCTGAATACACCTCGCGCGACCGGTCATGGCAGACGCCCATGACGTACTCCTGCGAATTGAACAGGTGGTCGTAGAACCGGACGCAGAGCTTTTCAGACGGGCCCATTCCCGGCGGCGTGCCCCAGCCGTAGCGCGAGTTCATCATCACGCCGATGCAGCCGGCCGAGTCGCAGTTCAGCGCGGCCTCGGCGCAGCAGTCCTCGGCCTCGAAGTCGCCCGGGTCGCAGGCAAGCGAGGTCATGATGGAGTAGCGTCGCCGGTTGTGCTGGCTCGACGCATTGCCCGCAAGGTAAATCGGGGTGCCGTTCTGGTCGTAGACGCCGGCCGAGTTGCCGTGGCCGGCCGGGTCGAATATCGCGAACCCGTGGTCGAAGGAGTCCTGCACCACGCCTGCGTTGGGCGAGTCTTCCATCTTGACGCTGGCCCAGCCGGGCGGGGTCAGGTTGGCGATGGAGTCGTTGACAAACCTGCCGTGGTAGCCGATGTCCTGCCACAGCCAGCCGGACGGCAGCAGGGCCCGCTTGATGTAGTTGGTCGCCGGGTTCCCCTCATACGTCTTGACTTTGGCGATGAAGTTCTGCACCTGGCGGACGTTGTCCACCGAGGCGCGGCCGACGATGACGTCGGCATATAGGTCCACCGAGTCCGACATCTCGCCGAACACATTGTTGCGGTTCGAGTCCCACGAATAGTCGAGGTCGCCGAAGTACATGTCGGTCGGAATGTCCGCGGTTTCGTCAAATACATCGAGCCGGATGCGGCGCGACGGCACCTGCGCATTGTCGCCGGCCAGCAGCACGTATGAGAGGCCGCGGTGCTGGAAATAGTCAATGATGAGGTTGCGGGTCTTCTCCTGCAGGTCACGTCCTTCGTGGTTGCGGGCAATCCACTCCTCGGTGCGGATTTCCGAGCGCAGGCCACGGCTGGTGCGGTACTCCACGAACGGGGCGAACTCAGGCGCAAGTGCGTCGTTGGTGATAATGAGGTAGGCGATTTCGGGCTGGTCAGTCTCGGCGACACGCGGGCCGAACCGGTCCAGGTCCTGCGGATTTGCGACCAGCGTGCGGAGCCCGGCAAGCGCGCGGCCGCGCTGCGCCGGCGTCAGCGTCCGTGTTGCGTCCACTCCGTCCACAAAGTCCACGGTTATCCTTAGCTTCGTGGAAAGAGAGAGCAGTCCTGATGCTGGTTGCAGCGAGAACGGCGCGACCCTCACCGCGACTAGCTTGAACCCGGCCGCAGAGCCGGTGTTATAGCCGAGCAGCGGATTGGCCGGGTACTCGGCGCCGGACGAATAGACCTGCGGGTCGGGAGGAACCCACGCGGCTGCGGGCTTGGACAGGGGAGAGGCGGGTTGCGCGGGCATGACGTTGAAGCTGCCCAGTTCGGAGGTCGCAAGCGGCGTCACGGTAACGCCGGCCACGCGGCTGTTCGCCGGGATCGCAAGCGTCACCGGCACCTCGGGCAGGCAGGGCTTGCCCGGGTCGGGAACCACGATGCCTTGCGCGAGCTCAACGGCATCGAAGCCGTTAAAGCGCGTGAACCGGACCTGGTCCGGGCTCGTGTTCAGCGTATACGTTACGGTTCCGGCCAGCAAGAGGGCCGGAACCAAAGCGGAAAGTATCAGAGATCTTTTCAAGAAGCCTCCATGAACGATTGTCTAAAGGACCACATGAAATTGTAGGGACTCCGTCCGCAAAGGCAAGACCGACCGCCTGCCCGGATTCAGGCATTGAACCGCCAAGGCCCGGAAGAACCAACTACATGCGACAGGATTTGTCACCCCGACGTTGAGGAGGGGTCTCGTCCTCAATCGGCACTCGACAATCGTCAATCGGAAATGAGATAGTCGCCAAGGCCGCCAAGGGCCGGCGAGAATCATCCACAGATTTCGCAGATTACACAGATGGCAGAGATGCTCGAAGTTCGGAGTCTCTTTGTGTCTGGGTGTCTTTGTGGTGAACTCCGCCTCCGTTTCACGCCACTGGAAACTGCGAACTGGAAATTGGTAACTCGCGGCAAAGCCGCGTGTTCCTTTCAACGTATCCTGGAAGGCAGATTCAAGAGCGTGCTGGAATGCGTACGCGAAAGCGTGGCACAACGCGTCGGCGAACGCCTCCGCCGTCGCATCCCGACAAGCTCGCGCACGACCTCGCGCCAGCGTCCGTTCCAAACCTCAACCTCAACCTTAGCCTCAACCTGATTCGAAAGTCCGGTCTCAACCTCAACCTGAACCTCAGTCTATTCCTCAGTCGAAGTCCTCTCCGACTGCCGCCCTGGGGGTAGGGGAGGGCATGAGACGGGAATTGTGAATAGTGAATTGAGAATACGGGGCTTACGACACATTTCGGGAGGCGACAGAATGTGTACTATACTACATATCTGGAGAGACGGAAATGACCGACAATTCTGCCCGCCGCGTGCTGTCGATCTCTTTGTCCCTTTCCTTTCACTCGACCACTGGAGCACTAGAGCACTTCCGGTTTCACTTCTGTCTTCTCGTCTCTGATTTCTGACTTCTGACCTATCCGGACCCCCGCTTCATCCTTCCGCCTTCATCCTTCATTCTTCGTCTCTCGTTCCTGTCCCTCCGACGCTTACTAACTGCTACCTGCTCACTGCTCACTCGGGCGCTCCGCGCCCGCGCGCCCGCGCGCGCTTTCCTTGACAGCCGTCTAGAACCCGGTGATACTGTACTAAGGACGAATGCCATGAAAGCCGACGACAACAGACTCATTGTTTCCGACCCGAGCATCATGATGGGCAAGCCGGTCATCGCCGGCACGCGCATCACAGTTGAGCTGATACTTGAGAAGCTCGCTGCGGGCGAGACGGTCGAAGACATCCTGACGGCCCACCCGCGACTGACCGCTGATGCGATCCGAGCGGCCCTTTCCTTTGCCGTCGCGGCCCTGCGTGCCGACGTTGTCTATCCGCTGACTCCAGCCGTCTCTTGAAGCTCCTCGCCGACGAAAACGTGGACCGGCCGATTGTCGCTCGCCTGCGGGCCGACGGCCACGCGGTTGTCTACGTTCTGGAGCTAGCGCCCAGCATCCCGGACCCCGAGGTCGCCAGTCTGGCCGCGAGAGAATCTGCGTTGCTACTGACCGCGGACAAGGACTTCGGCGAACTCATGTTCCGTCAGCACCGGGTCGCACAGGGCGTCGTACTGATTCGCCTGTCCGGGCTCTCGGCTGGCCTCAAAGCCGCGCTCGTCGCGTCCGCGCTCCGGGAACATGCAGCCGAGCTTCCCGGCAACTTCGCGGTCATCACGCCCGGCGGCGTTCGAATAAGAAAGCGGGCCGTCCCGTGGCCCGCCGCCCGCAGACGAAATAGCCGCCAGGTTCGCCAAGAGCGCCAAGTTCGCCAAGGCCGGCTTCCGCTACTGCAAACTGCAAACTGGGAACTGGAAACCCGGGGCCAACGGCCGCGTCTGCATTCTGGTATCTGACTTCTGAATTGTCCAAGACCGCGTCTGCCACTCGATTCCTGCCACGCTGAATCTGCGTAATCTGCGAAATCTGTGGATAGCCCTATCCTTCCGGGCAGCTATCTGCCTGCTCACCCGTGTTGGCCTCGGCGGCCCCTGTCCGACAGCGCATCTGTGGTTGATCAAGCTCCGCGCCCGCGATTCTTGATTCTGGTCTCTGATTTCTGACTTCTGACCTATCCGGAGCCCCCGCTTCATCCTTCCGCCTTCATCTTTCATCCCTTCCCTCGCCACTCAATCCCTCTCTCCCTTCCTCCCTTTCTTTCCACTTGACCGCTGAACCACTGGAGCACTTCCTCGCACTCTGACATACGTCCACGACTCTCCCGGTTTACTATATGTCCTCCGGAAATCAGCCCCCGAAATCGTCTAAGTTCTGCACTCATCGCTCATTACTCATCGCTACCCAAACTACCCTACCTCATCCCCCAGACTATGTTGGAGATTCTCGGGGAAACCCTCCGGAACACGATTCTGAAGACCATTTCCGAGATTGTCTTGCGTACAGCCATGATCACCGCACAGACGACTGTGAAGATGACCATCAGCAAGACAATCTCCCGTAGAATCATGCGGACAATCTTGACCACCGCGTAGAGAACCATTCAACCGACGATTCCATAGCGCGGCCTCGAAGGCCGCAACCAAATCCAATGGAACCACAGATGAACGCAGATGAACACAAGTCCCGACCCGAGCCCGAGCATTGCGTCGCCGCGGGTGGCACTTGACGACGGTCTTCAGGACCCCGACGGCCTCAGGACAGAGGCGGCGGAGAGAAACAACGTCGCGAAAACGACGATCCTGCACGCTTGTAGTACAGAAAGCCCGGAGAATCACCAGCCGGGCAATCGGGAGAGCAATTCGGTCGGCAATCTGCTCAACTATTCGACAGACTGTCTGCTGAATCCTCCATCGAACTGCCGGTAGAATCGCCACGCAAATCCTGACCCGAATCCGCAATCGAAACTGCCAGTGAGGGCAGGTCCGAGCCGTAGGCCGTGAGCCGTCGGCCGTCCCTGCCCACGACCGCCCGGCCCGCCAGTATCGCAAACGCTGACCGTCCCTCCCGTAACTCACAGACGAGACAACCGCCAAGTCCACCAAGAGCGACTTCTTCTACTGGAAACTGGTACCTGGAAACTGGTGCCTCGCGCCCTCCGGCCGCGATGCTACTTCTATAGTGTAGACTTTTAAGCTGTCTTGTGGCATGCTTCACGCGTGCCTTACACTCCGGAAGACAACAACCTGCTGCGGGTCATTGGCCAGAACCTGAAGAAGGCCAGGCTGGCGAAGGGCTGGTCGCAGGAGCAACTGTCCTTCGAGAGCGGGCTGCACCGCACGTATGTTGGCGCAGTCGAACGCGGCGAACGAAACATCACCGTCATCAACCTCAGGAAGCTGGCCAACGTGCTTGATGTTAAGCTCTCGGCTCTCGTCAAGGGAACGTAACAGGCCGTGGTCAAGCCTCGGGTCAAGCATCCGCGCACGAAGCATAAGAGTGTAGCACCGAAGTTCCCTGTCTCTGAAGACAACCCGCTCGGCATAGATACTTCGCCCGAGGTCATAGAGCTGGAGTCATTCGTCGCGTCCGACGCGCCGCCGCCGACGCAGTTCACGCCTGTCTGGCAGGACCCGGAACACGGCGTCTGGCTCTATCGTGGCAATTGCCTGAGTATCATGGACCGGATAGCCGAGCGCTACCCGGACGGCGTCTTTGACATGATCTTCGCCGACCCGCCATACTTTCTGAGCAACGGCGGCATTACGTGCCACGCAGGTAGAATGGTCTCGGTCAACAAGGGCGAATGGGACAAGAGCCGCGGTCCGGAGGAGAACCACAACTTCAACCGCGAATGGCTCGCCCGCTGTCAGAAGGTGCTGAAACCCGACGGCACGATCTGGGTCTCAGGTACGGCCCATGCCATTCACTCGGTCGGCTTCGCCATGCAGCAACTCGGCTTCAAGCTGCTGAACGACATCACTTGGGTGAAGCCCAATCCGCCGCCGAACCTCTCCTGCCGCTACTTCACGCATACGACGGAGACTATCATTTGGGCCGCGAAGTCGGCAAAGAGTAAGCACTACTTCGACTACAAGCTGATGCGTCAGACGGCCGGCGGCAGACAGATGAAGAGCCTATGGCCCGATTACTGCCACACGAACGAGGAGTGCGTGCCTGACAGCATGGAGATCATGCCACCCGCGAACGGCGAGAAAGTGCACGGTAAACACCCAACCCAGAAGCCAGTTGCTCTTCTCGAACGCATCATCCTCGCCAGCACCGAGCCCAAGGCACTGATACTTGACCCATTCATGGGCAGCGGCACCACCGGTGTCGCGGCATTAGCCGACGGCAGGAGGTTTGTCGGCGTGGAACTGCAGGAGGACTACGTCGCAGTCGCCACCAACAGGATACTGGACTCGCTCAAGCAGAGTCATGGTTTGTTCGCCGCACCGGCAGAGAGGCACTGAATGGACAAGTCCCTTTACTCCCGGACACTGGGGCTGACAAGCATCGAAGCCGTCGTCGAGGCCTTTCACAAGACCCTCATCGACACGAACAGAGACCACCGTTTCTTCGTTGACTGGGAGAAGGTCAAACGCAACGTCGATAAGCTCAAGGCAGAGCTGAATTTGCTCAACACGCTCATCGGAAGTCGAGCGTTCGAGTCCGAACTGCGTAGCCTGCTCGAACGATACCCAGAGGTGACCGCGGCCATTCCTACACTACTTGCCCTGAGGGCCCGCAAGCTGAAGGTCATTGAGGATTTCCAGACTCCAGACTCAGACGTCGCCGAGTACGACTTCACGCCGCGGAAGTTGACGGCTGCCGAACTGAACCGGTTCGTCGGGTTCTTCGACAAGACAGGTTTGACCGCCTTCTTCCAGAACTTGGCCGCGCGGAGCATCCAGGACTATGCCACGGGCGTCGAGGTCGGTCTGGACACCCACGCACACAAGAACAGGAGCGGGACGGCAATGGAGCTGGCCTTACAGCCTTTGGTTGAAGGTCTGCGGTCTGACAGCATCGAAGTCTTGTTCCAGAGGAAGTTCAAGGTCTTGGCCGACAAATACGGCATCAAGACGCCACGGCTTCTGCGCGACCGCAAGTCCGATTTCATCCTCGTGAAAGACGGCACGCGAGCCGTGAACATAGAAGTCAATTTCTACTCTGGGACCGGGTCCAAGCCGCAGGAGATAGTGGACTCGTACATATTACGTCAGCAGGAGTTGCGCGAGACCGGTATAGCGTTCATCTGGGTCACCGACGGCGACGGTTGGCGGGGCCAAAAGAACCAGATCGCAAAGGGGTTCGAGAAGGTGGACTACCTGCTGAATCTGCATTTCGCCCGAAAGGGCCTCCTGGCCAAAGCGGTCAACCTGGCACTCAGAACCTAACATGCCCGTCCGGTCTTCTTTCGGTCTCCTGTCTTCACCCTAGCCCCCAGCCCCTGGTCCCTGCCCCCAACACGCCGCCCGCAGATTTGACTTCCCGCCCCGATTCTCCATAATGTCGCGTGAATTCAGACCTCCGTACGACTTCATCGCCGACGAAGTTCAGGGCATGAGCCTGAGACTTCTCATATGACGCGCACTGAAGCCGACATCACGCCCGAGGTCCTCGCATGGGCGCGCGTCTCCCTTGGTCTGAAACAGGAGGACGCGGCCAAGCGGCTGAAGGTCCCGAAAGACCGGATCGACGGATGGGAGAGAGGCGTGGGCCGGCCCAGCATTCCACAGGCCGAGAAGCTGGCCTGGTTCTACAAACGTCCGCTCGCCGTCATGTACATGCCCGCGCCGCCCAAAGAGCCGGCACCACCCAGTGACTTCCGAACCCTTCCCGGCCACCACGAGGCCGAGTTGTCACCGACCAGTTGGCTGGCCATCCGCAAGGCTCAGCGTCTTCAGCGGATTGCGGCCGAGCTCGCTCACGACTTGGGCATCGCCCGTTCGGTCAAACTCCCTCGCGTAAGCCTCGCCGGTGACCCCGAGAACACGGCCTCTCGGGTGCGCGAGGATCTGGGCGTCCCCATCGAAACCCAGATGGGTTGGGCGGACAAGCGCTACGCACTTGCTCAGTGGCGCAGGGCGCTTGAGAAGACCGGTATCCTCGTGTTCCAGCTTGACTTCCCAGTTGACGAGATGCGAGGATTCAGCTTGCCATCACCCACCACGCCGGCCATTGCGCTTAGTGTGCACGACGGCCCCGCTCCCCGCAGCTTCTCCATGTTCCACGAGTTCGCGCACCTCGCTGCCAGAGCCGCGGTCTTGTGCGACATGGGCTGGAAGAGCAGCGGTCCCGCCCCGACACCCATCATCAAGACCGAAATGTTCTGCAACCACTTTGCCGGTGCGCTGCTCGTTCCGCGAGACGCGCTGCTGTCACAGATAGCAGCAGCCGGCGCTGGCGCAGCCCGAGACTCGAATTGGCCTGACGAGCGGCTGCACGAACTTGCCAGAGTATTCAAAGTCAGCCGCGAAGTCATCCTGCGGCGACTGCTCATCCTTGGCCTGACAACTCAGGGGTGCTACGAACGCAAGCGACGGGAATGGGCGGCAGAGAGACCCGTGAAGGCGCAGAAGAAGGGGTTCAAGGTCAGCCCGGCCCGAACCAGCTTCGGCGAACGCGGGGCCCCGCTGGTCTCGATGCTCGTAGAGTCGTATTCGCAGGGCAACATTACATTTGCGGACCTGACTGACTACTTGGGCGTAAGGGGCAAGCAGGTCGAGAAGGTGGTCGAGCTTGCGGCAAGAATCGCTTAAGCTCGACAGTCGTCCGCCCGGTCACGTCATTGACACGAGTGCCTTGATTGACCTACATCAGGTTGTCTACGCGCCGGACGTATTCAGGACTCTGTGGACCAACCTTGCGGAACTCGTGGATAGAGGGGTGCTGCTTGCTCCCAGAGAGGTGTACAACGAGATTGTCCGTGGCAACGACGCACTGGTCACTTGGGCGAAGCAGCACAAACGTATGTTCTGCGACCCGGACGGCGAGCAGCAGTCTCTGGTCCGGGATATTCTTCGACGGTTCCCGAGGCTCGTTGACAGCACCAAGCTAACCCCTGCCGCGGACCCCTTCGTCATCGCTCTGGCCGAGGCAGGGATGCACACGGTCGTCTGTTCGGAGAAGAGCGGCATGCCGGGCCGGCCCCGCATACCCGGTGTCTGCAAAGCCAGGAACGTCCGCTGCGTAGACTCGCTGGGGATGTTCCGTGACCTGAAATGGTCCTTCTGATGGAGATTCGGAATCTTTGACGCTCCGTGTCCTCGAATCGTCACTCGCCAATCGTCACTCGGAAATCGGAAAGCCGTCAGCCGTGAGCTGTAAGCCGTCAGCCGCCGCTTCCACTGGTCCGCTATGTTCCGTTCTCCTCCGCACTCGACCACTGGACCACACGACCACTTGGCCACTTCTTCCTTCCTTGACTCCGCTGGGCGCAGGAGTAGATTCTGACCGGAATTCCATGACCGGTTCCGGCTATGTCTTCGGATAGCGGCGGAGCCCGTACGCGGGGGCGTGGAGTCAGTGTTCCCGCGAATGCCGCCTGGACCATGACCAACGAACGGATTCGACCGCGCGATTGCGGCCGCGGGAAGAGACACGACCGACAAAGCGAGCACGGAGGTGAA
>JAPLUO010000256.1 GCA_026397595.1 Caldifarciminota bacterium | reverse complement strand
GAGGTAGCCACGTCCAGGGCGCTGACGGTGCTGGTGCCTCTGGCGATGCGAGGAAATGAGGGACGCCGCCTGTTCATGAGTCTACCCAAGGCCCGGCATGACCGGATGGACGAGTCGGTTGAGATGATGCTGAAGCTGCACAAGGACCTGCCCAAGGCCAAGACGCCGCATGAGCAGGAATCCCTCCAGCGCCAGATTGCCGCCACCGACAAGGCCATCGACGCGCTGGTGTATGAGTTGTACGGGCTGACGGAAGAGGAAATCAAGGTCGTGGAGGGAGACTCGTGATAGAGCGTGGCCGGCCAATCGCCGGCCGGACGAGGCTGCGGCCACCAGCGTAGTAGGCATGAGGACAGAGAGCACCATAGCTGTTGAATGGAGGACAAGATGATGGTCATTGCGTTGCTTCTAATCTCGACTACGATCCAGCCTCAGAACATAGACCGCTACACAGGCAGGATCAGACTTCCGGGCTCGATTTCGCAAGTTGCAGCACCGAACAAACCGAAACCGCTGTCCGAGGATACGGTCCCGGTCCGATGGTATCCAACCGGGACCGAGTCCACGCTTGTCTTGCTCGCCGGCATTGACCATGGCGCCGGTCCGGACTCGATTTGGTCGGTAGCCACATGGTTTGACACGATTCATCAGAATCAAGGCGACCTGCTTCTGTGTCTTGACGCAGCAACCAACCCAGGCGTCGAGACACTCGCAGTCAGGCGGGTCTACAGTGTCATGCCAGAAACGGCCACGGCTGTTGATTCGATCTGGACGTCACCGCCGATGAGTTCAATCGTGGTTCCGACCACGAGATTCGCGTCCGGTGACACGTTGTTCGGGATGACCGCCTGGACTGTTTCGGGCTTTCCGTTGAGCATCGAAACCAGGAACTCCGTCTGGTACACCGAGATTGACTCCAGTGCAGTTGCCCAGTTTGTACCTGAGTCGGCGCTGCTCTCGGAATGGCGTGCGCCCACGCCTGGCGGTTTTGGGCTGGTAGGCATTTGCCCCCAGGCCGAGACAGTCTGGTACACCAATCCGGATTGCGATTTGCTGGGTCGGCTGATACCGGCAGAGAACGAAATGTGCGAGTGGGTGGTGCCCGGCACTGGATTCGCAGGCGTAGGCTGGCCGGGATTAGACCGAGACCCGGGAGGCAGGATTTGGGTCACGCGACGCCGGGATGACCACTTCATTGCCCGGGTCAAGGTGGGCACCGACGACGTTGCCAAGTTTGACCTATGGTACTTGCCTTACCAGCTCTGTGACGGGCCATGCGACGTGCTCGTGGCTGAGGACGGAAAGGTCTGGTATTCGGTCATGGGCGTCGACTCCAACTACCTGGAAAGCAGAATCGGCAGACTTGATCCGGCAACCAGGCAAATCGTCGAGTGGTCAATCCCGACGCCCGGGGCTGGTCCCTACTATCTTGAGCTGGATGCCCAAGGGGACTGCTGGTTCGTTGAAGGTGATTCAAGCCAGGTCGGCAAGCTCGATCCGCACCAGAATACGATCTCCGAGTTCAGCCCGCTGCTGGGCGCTGGGGGCACGGCGTATGACCTCGCGCTCGACGGTACCGGCAGTGTCTGGATGTCTCCCTTCGGATGCGGGCTGGTGAAGATTGTCGGAGTGGCCGGGATTGCCGAAACCCCTCAGAACCCTCTGTTCGCCGACGCGAAGCTCCGTTTTGGGACGAGCATTGTGCATAGCGTGTTCAATTGGCCGAACAAGGAGAAAGCAGCTTTGCTCGATATCTCGGGCCGAAAGGTCGCGGAGCTCAAGCCAGGTATCAACGACCTGAGCCGGATCGCGCCCGGTGTCTACTTCGTCCGCAGCCGCGCGCGGTCACCTTTCACCAGAATCATCCTCGAAAGGTAGGGTGGTAGTTCCGGGGAGGTAGCAAGTGATTCTGGACGACCCCGCGTGCCTGACACGCCCGGCGCGGCATGACAAGATGGTCGGTCTGGTCGAGACGATGCTGATGACGGCCGACGGCTTGCGGCTCGCAACTCGTGGCCGGGCGGGGTGAGATCCCGGGCGCTCAGGCGCACACCCCGGTGACACGATAAGCTATTCCTGACGCGCGAGTAGCCAGTTCCTGACAATCCATGTATAGTGGTCAGGCACAGCCAGAACCACTCTTCTCCCGTGGGGGAGCGAACCGGAGACTGCCCTGGGGTGGCAATCAAAGAAGGATTCTCTGTGGTTGATTCCATCTCGGCTCTTGGGCCGCTGGCTTGACTTGGCAGGCCCAGCCAATATGCTCAGGCGCAGTGAAGAAGCGCCGACCGCTTGCCGCTGACCGCTCACCGCTGGCCGCCGGGAACTGGACCCTGTGGTCGGTCTTCGTTGTAGTGGGCGTGTTCGTGCTCTCGCGCATCGGCTACTACCTCGCGGGGGTGCGGTTCGACGCGTCCAGCCTGCCCTGGTTCTGGCAGTTCATTGACCCGGCCCTGCTCAAGACCAACCTCGGGCAGAGCCTATGGTATCTTCACAGCCAGCCGCCGGCCTTCAACCTCTTCCTCGGCCTTGTCCTGAACCTGCTCCCCGGGCAGGAGTCCGCGGTCTTCACGGCCTGCTATTTGCTTCTCGGCCTCGCCTTCACCGTCACGATGCTCCTGCTGCTCAGGGAGCTCGGCGTGCCGGACACCCCGAGCGCGGTGCTGACCGCAGTCTACGTCGCCAGCCCGGCCTGCGTTCTCTATGAGAACTGGTTGTTCTACACCTATCCCATGACCGTGCTGCTGCTGCTTGCCGCGCTCTTCTGGCATCGTTTCGTCCGCCGCGGCCGGTTCCTCGACGCGCTGGTGCTGTTCGTCGCGGCCGCGGTGCTGGCGATGACGTGGAGCCTTTTCCATCTTGTCTGGCTGCTTGTGCTTGTGCTTGCGCTCGTGCTGCTGCGGCGTCGGGACTGGCGTACGGTGGTGGCCGCGGCCGCGGTGCCGCTGCTCATCGTCACGCTCTGGTACGGTAAGAACCTCGCCCAATTCGGCCAGTTCACCGGCAGCACCTGGTTCGGCATTAACTTCTCCAAGATGACCAACAGCATGTTGACCGTACCGGAGCGCCGGGCGCTGTACGACAGCGGCACAATCTCGGCGGTCTCGCTGGTTCCGCCGTTCAGCAACCCGGATAAGTACTATAGCACGCTCCCGAAGCCGGTGCCGACCGGCATCCCGGTCCTTGACCAGGAGATGAAGCCTTCCGGTATCCCAAACTTCAACAACCCACTGTATATTGACGTCTCACTTCAGTATGGACGTGACGCTCTTGCAATACTGAAGGCGCACCCGCCTGCCTACCTGCGTGGCCTCGCCGAATCATATCTGCTCTACTTCCTGCCTGCGAGCGCGTACCTGTTCGTAGCCGGCAACGCCGGGCACATCAGCGGACTCGAACGGTGCGCGAGTATCGCCTTCAACGGCCGTTTCAGCTATCATTCGGACCACAGCCTGCGCTCAACCCAGCCATCGCTCTACTATCAACAGGCCTTTCTCAATACCGGTTGGTTCCTCATCCTCGCCTACGCGCTTGTCCTCATCCTTGGCCTCGTCTTCCTGCTCCGCCGTTCATCGCTCATCAATCATCGCTCATCGCTATTCTTCCTCTGGTTCAACGTCGCGTGGGTCACGCTCGTTGCCAATGCCGTCGAAGTCGGTGAGAATAACCGGTTCCGGTTCGTCACCGACCCTTTGGTCTTTGCGTTCCTGGCCGCTTTGGCGGTCGGCTGGCTGGCGCGGCGGCGCGCGGCCCCAAGTAATGGCCTCTAACCTATCAGTGAGGTGCAAATGAACGTAGTCTCAACCGTTTCGCCTGCCCTGCTGCTGATTGCGGGCTTTGTAGTCTGCTTATTCGGGTACCGGCTGCTGCGCTTCACACTCGCGCTGGTCGGGTTCGCAGCCGGCTTCCTGCTCGGCCCCACGGTCGCGCGACTCATCCCCGGCGCAAGCCCGATCGTCGTGCTCATCGTCGGCATTGTCTGCGGCCTGGTCGGCGCGGTCGTCGCGACCCTGCTCTACAAGGTCGGAGTGTTCATCCTTGGCGCCGTAGCCGGCGTGCTGATTGCCAGCATCGTCCTGACCGCGGTCGGCTGGCAGCAGCCGCTGCTAGTCCGCGTGATAGCGGCTGCCGCCGGCGGCATCCTGACTCTGATAGTCGAGCGGCCGCTTGTTTCCATCCTGTCGGCCTTCTTGGGCGGCTGGGGAGTAGTGCTCGGCGCGTTCCAGTTGCTCGGATGGTACCACGTCACCGCCGGTGCCAAGTCGTCGCCGGCGAACTACGGGTTCATGGTCCTCGCCTGGGTCATTATCGGCATCCTTGGCAGTCTCGCGCAGCTCCGTGGAGGAAGAAGGTGGAAGGATGAGGGATGAAGACGGAATGGTCGCCGGCAAGCCACCCCTCACCCGACCTCTCACCCAAGGGGAGCGGAGCAGAAACCGCTGCATACCGGGCCTGTTCTTCATCGTCCTTCCTTCATCCTGTCGAGTAGAACTCATGACCAACTCCTTTCGGAATCCATCATCAATCCCCTCACGGAACCGGACTTGCAGATTTCCCGCATCCGGCTCTTCAGGACAACCTCCTCACCCTCCGTCGAGTAAGTCATGGAGTCGAGTTTTGTTGACTTCCTTGGTCCGGTTCTATGTCCGGAGAAAGTGTCCCTGCTCCGCGGTTCTCCTGCCAGCCCCTTCGCTCCACAGGCATTACCCTGCTTCATCACTACTATGAGCTGGTCCGACTCCCATGACGCCATCTGAGCCTCCTTACCGTT
>JAPLUO010000399.1 GCA_026397595.1 Caldifarciminota bacterium | reverse complement strand
CTGGTGGCTGCCTGGGAGTCAACGACCGGGACTTCGCTTGGTATTGGGGCTGCTTCCTTCAGTCTGCTGCTACAACTGACTTTTCTCCTGCTTCTCGTGCCGAATCTCATCGGCATGACGAAACGGCGACAACGTCTCGTCTTCACCGCGTCAACTCGAGGTTGCGTGCCCCAGACCCCGGTTTCCGGCCGGACTTCTAGAAGCCCGGCCGGAAACCCCAGTTGCGGCCGCGCCACGGCAGCCCTGAGATCGCGTAACCCCTTGATTCTCAATGGTGGCACGATTGTTGCGTCTGCCGCTGCGTGGCTTTTCGGCCGCGCTCCTAGGGGTGGAACCCCTGCTCGTTCCTGCGATGGCGCTGAGCCATGGTGGGGGGTGAACCAAGGCGGCGGGATTGGACGGCTGACGGCTGGCAGCCCGCGGCCTACGGATTGCGCTGTTGGCGGGTGAGACGCCCGCTCGTCGGCCCGGCCGGGGTTCAGTGCCGTAGTCCCGTTTCTACCTGTGCCTTGGGACGCATATGAGTTAGGTCTAATGCATCCCCGGAGTCTCTCCGGCTACTCAGTCAACCCGACCGCCATCCTCCTTCACCCATTGACACGATTCGGACTAGTAAACTAGAAAGTGCCGCGCGTCTCCCCGCGCCTCCGTCCCTGACACTACCATGCCGCCCGATACGATTCCTGCCACCGGGTTCAGGGTACGATGCTGAGGTCAGTCAGGCTTCAGTGCGCGATGGATTTGCTGGAGGAGTTCGCGCAGGTAGCTAGTCTCCGCCTCTACCGACGTCTGGCCGAATGGCGTGTTCTCCGTGATCTCTTTGATTTGCTCATTGCGGGTCAGCGGTTGGCCGCTGAAGCCTGGATACACCACATGATCTGGCCCGGCTCGGAGACGCTCAATCACGAGTTTCTTCAGGTCCTGTGGAGACAGCGATTCGATCGGCACGATGGCCTTACGACCGGAGACGATATCGTCGAAGTAGATGAACTTCCCTCGGGCGGGGTCGTAGCAGAGTGGCTTCTTTCGGTTCGCGTCGTCGATCTTTGGTAGTATCATAGTCTTCCTGCTTCCATTGCTTCGAAACGGAGTTCGGGCCAGGCGGAGCCGCCCACGCGGGCAGGCGGCTCCGTCTGGCCTATGCTCACGAGTATGTGGTACCCGCGATTGACGGGATGTCAGTCAACCAGCTCGCCGAGTGAAACCAGTGCATTCTCGCTCTCGAGGCTCATGAGCGGGAAGCAGACCTTGACCATGCGAACGGGCAGTATCTTCGTGGCCACGTTTCCGAGGAGCTTGAAGTGGTCACGATCGTAGGTGAGCCACGATGCCGCCACAGTGCCCGGCACCATGGCGATGCCGGCGTTGAACGCCGCGATGGTCGCGGTGCGCGCCTGGTCGGCGGTGAGGCCGCACGCCATCCAGATGTCGAACCTGCTGTCAGCGATCATGAACAGTTCTTTCTCGTTCACCGGAGTGCCCGGAGTGTCCCCCACGAATGTGAAGTTGGCGTTGTATCCGGCGTAGCAGAGCGCACCCTTGGCCACCGTGTCAGGGCCCAACGCGATAGCGGTCTGACAACTGAGGAAGTGGATCGCCTTGCCGGCCACTTCGGCGGCAGCATAATGGCCGACCTGGAGGATTGGGCTGTTCGAGTGGCCGGTGTACGTCGTCGCGTTGCCGTGGCCAATGCCGCCGAGGTAGACGGTAAGCGAGCTCAACGCCTGCGGCACGAAGTGGGCGCGATCGTCATTCACGCCCGTCAGTGGTATTACGGTGAACCCCCGGGACGCGAACGCTGGGTGAACCTTGGCAATGCGATAGGCGGCGAAGTCCTTCGTGATGCTATCAGTCGTGTTCTCGCAGAAGACGGCGCGCGTCTTCATTGGGATCAAGATGCACTTCTTGGCTGGCGTAACTGGCTTGTACGGCGGCAACGTGGGAACCCGTTTCACCGGCGGCACCGTGGGCATCGAAGCGACCTTCTCTGCCTTTCCCGTCAACGACGACAGCAGTTCGGTGCAGTACCCCATCTCTACCTGCACGACCAGTTGGCCGAAGTCGGTCTCCTCCTTAATCTCCTGGATTACCTCCGCCTTGGTCAGCAGGCCGACTCCGAATATGCCGAGTTTGAAGTCCGGCTCCATTTCGTAGCGTTTCAGCGTCAACTTCTTCTGCTGCCCGGCATCTAGGCTGCCCAGTGAGCCTCTGCCGAATTCGCGAGTGACAATGTCCTTCGCGGACAAGAACTTGCCATCGGGTGAGAGCGCGAGCGGCTTGTCGGCCGCATTGCGCGGGAACTGCAGGTTACCGACTTTCATAGTGTGTCTCCTTGCGGTTATTGCTTGGTTGGTTGTTCCTGTGCCGGCCGCGACAACACCAGCCGAGCGACTCGCGTGCTGGATGCAGGTTGTCTGGACCGGAGCTGTCCTTAGCATCCGGACAGCGTTTTCTGTTCAGTGGCGTCGCTCACCTCCTTGGTTTGTTGACAGATGCTCGATGTCCCTGTCGAGCATGTCCGGGACATCTTGCTTCTCATTCCCGTCAGGGTCGGGCGGGGTTCTGATGACCACAGGCTACATGTTAATTTAGCGGCAGACGGAAGTCAACGGGGGCGGGGGCAGGCCGGGACCATCGGGACCCGTAGCCGTTTCCGCCTCACATGGCCGTAGCCCGTCAGCCCTCTCCGGCCGCTGTGACGAACTCCTGAGCCACGGCCCGCCGCCTCCCTGACCTCCCGGCCCCCGACACTCCATTGACAACCGGCCTCCCGAAGGCGGCCGGCTGTAGCTCAGGCCCGGCGCTGGTGGCCGGACCAATGAGGAGGCGAGACTACCGAACGAAGAGGAGAATCGCGATGTGAACTACTGCCCACCCTCCCCCGGCCAGGACGGACAGCAGCCTGGCGTAGCGACCCCAGTCTTTCATGGTCGCCGGCTGGGCATCCGGACCAAGTCCCTTCAGCCACTTGATGTCGGCGTAACGGATGAAGAGCAGCGCTGCGACGACCAACCAGAAGACAATGTCGAGAATTGAGAACGCTCTCTTCTGTACTACCAGAACCATCAGTACCAATAGCGCGAAGTTGCCAACCATTATCCAGATAACTCGTGCGATTGTGCTGAGACACCCAGACTGCTCGGCCTGGGGCGGTAACGGGGATACGACGTCCTTTGATGGACCGTGCATGGTCACCTCCGGAACACCGTCTGTTGCCAGACGCTCCCGTGCGACGCAGCAAGGAACCGCGCCACACGGCTTATTCCGGATGGCGGCCCGACCATCCGACCTGCCTGCGGCGGCTCAGTTGTGTCCGCCGCACCCTTCCTGCCACGCGTCTGCGCAGCGCAACCTGTGCTACGAAGGACGCGGCCGGACGCGTCACGAAGCCAATCCGACACCAGATGGTAACGGGTTTTCGTGCAGCAGTCAAGCTAAGAAGAACCAGGGACGTAAATCCCGAGGGTACGATTCCAACCCCTGCGGGACCGGCGAGCGCAGTCGCGACGTCGGTGTGGAACTTCTTTATTGCGACGTCCGGGATTGCCGACATCCCGGACACGGCGATCCGAGGACGGACAGGTTCCATGTCTGTCGGACGTTCCCCAAGGGAATTCCGTGGGCGATGGTCATTGGCAAGGTGAAGCACACGTCGGTCCCGCCCGGCCAGGTCGGCGACTATGTGCTCAAACCCGGCCCTGACGACCTCCAGCCCGACTCCGCCGCTTCGCAAAATTCCAGGTCACAAGCGCCAAATCCCAAACCCCACGCGCATACGCGCGGGTGACAGGTTACTAGAGTACGGTCGGCGGCTGGCTGTTGGCTGTCAGCCGTCCTCGGGCACGTCGCTTCCGGTTGACAGGCGATTCTGGTTTTCCTAACATTCAACGCGGTTCAGGCCCCGCAGGACTTGGGCCGCATTCTCATTTGAGGCCAGGATGGAGGGCACCTCCCGCAACCATGCCTCTGGGGACCGCCCTCACGGCCGGGTCGCTTCGGCAACTCGGCCTTCCTCGTTTTCCCGCCACTCCAAGAACACACTGCCTGTCAGGGTTCCCATACGATTTCCTGACTATGCGGTTTACTCATCACGCAAGTGCTTCAATGTCGGGCGGTTGTGGAGACGTATGACCCGGTAGTGTGCGGAAAACAGCACTTAGCGCGCTCCGGTACAGGCATGCAGGACTTCTGGGTCTACTTGGCCA
>JAPLUO010000124.1 GCA_026397595.1 Caldifarciminota bacterium | reverse complement strand
GCAACGGTCTTGTCTACTTAAGGCTGCTCCAACCGGACGGTTCGCACCGGGAGATGAAGCTGCGTGAGCAACGGGTGGCGCTGAACAACGAGCTGATTGCGTCACTGCGCGAGGTATTCGGCCCGGAATCGGTCAAGTTCAAGGGTGAGATGCCGCCGTGCGTCAGGAACGGGGACCGGTTCAGAAAGGGCGGATACAACAAAGGCCGGAAGCCGGACGGGCAGTGAGGGCGGAGGCGGAACTACGTGGCCTGGCTGGCGGAGGGTTCTTCCGGCATGGTCAACTGTTCGAGCCGCTGAATCCGTTCCTCAATCGGCGGGTGCGACGCAAACAGGTTCATTGACGGGCCGCGGTCTTTGCCGAACGGGTTGGCGATGAACATGTGGGCGGTTGCGGCCGAGGCGGTGCGCAGCTTGCCTTGGTAGGTCCCCAGCTTCCTCAAGGCCGAACTGAGTCCGTACGGGTTGCGGACGATGAGCGCGCCGGACGCGTCAGCCAGGTACTCGCGCTGCCTTGATATGGCCGCGCGGATGAGGGCAATCAGCAGCGGCGAGATGATGGCGAACGCGATGGCGACGACGACCAGTATCAGCCCGAGTTGGCCTCCGCCCCGGGAGTCGCGACGCCGGCCTCCGCCGAACAGGCCCCAGCGCAGGAAGACGTCCCGGAATAGCACCAACAGGCCGCCGATGATGGCGACGATCGTCATGATCAGGATGTCGTAGTTGCGGACGTGCGATAACTCGTGGGCAATCACGCCTTGGAGTTCCTCGCGGTTCATGATTTCGAGCAGGCCGCGGGTGACCGCGATTGATGCATGGCTTGGATTCCGCCCGGTCGCGAAGGCATTGGGCGCGTCAGCATCAATGACAAAGACGCTCGGCTTCGGCGTGCCCGCGGCAATCGCGACCTCCTCGACGATGTTGTGCAACTGGCGAAACTCGGCCGGGTCAGCAGGCTTGGCCCCGTTTACGGCCAAGGCCAGCTTATCCGAGTTGTAGTAGAGGACAAGGTTGTATCCGACGATGAACAAGCCGAACAGTGCGTAGATGCCGGTTCCCCAGTGGAAGTACCAGCCCAACGCGTAGCCGACCAGCCCGAGCAGCAGCGAGAATGCGATGATGAAGACGGCGGTCTTCACCTTGTTCGCGCCGATAAGCTGGTACAGGTTACTGCGTTCCGCCATCTTCAGTCTATCCAGGGGTCAGAATGCGTCGCTTGTGCAAAGCCATGGCTCTACTACGGGGTTCGAGAGGGAATCTGCGTAATCTGCGTAATCTGTGGACAGAGATCCCTAGAACTTCACCTTGGGCGGTTCACGCTCGGCCTCGGGCACGTTGTAGAACTCGGCCTGCTTGAACCCGAACATCAGGCGAAGATGCTGGACGGGAACAACTGGGTCGAGTTGTTGTAGTCCATCACGACGTCGTTGTAGAACTGGCGGGCGAAGGATATCTTGTTCTCCGTGCCGGAGAGTTCTTCCTGCAGTTTGAGGAAGTTCTCATTCGCCTTCAGGTTCGGGTAGTTCTCGACCACGGCGAACAGGGTCTTCAACGTGTCCGAGAGCATGTTGTTGGCTTTAGCCGACTCGGCCGGACCCTTGGCGTTGATGGCCTGGGACCGGGCTTCGGCAAGACGCTCGAATATGGCTTTCTCGTGGGCGGCGTAGCCTTTGACCGTTTCGACCAGGTTGGGAATCAGGTCGATCCGGCGCTTGAGCTGGACGTCGATCTGGGACCAGCCGTTCTTAACGCGGTTGCGCTTCACCACCAGCGTGTTGTATATCCCGATGGCGATGAACACTAGCAGGACAATCAGGGCAAGAACTACTATCAGGGCTATCATATTTCTCCTCAGTTAGTTAAACTAGCATAACGTCTTTCCGGTTACAGTCAAACGCCGACCCGGGTAACCCCTAGAACCGACATAGCCCTCGTTTGTCACCCCGAGCGAACGAAGTGAGTCGAGGGGTCTGTCAGGCGAGATTCCTCGGCTCCGGCGAGGACGCCTTCGTGTGGCTCCGCCACCGTAGGAACGAACGGAATGACAACACCCGTCGGATGAAACTAGCCATCCTGTTCGGCCAAGCGTACTCGCACGCATTTGAGGCTCAATGTCGGATTCGGGGGTGACGTGCCGGCTTGACCACCGGCGTTGCGCGTTCTATATTGATGTCCTCACCCGGTTACGGGTGGGGACCAGAATAGGAGGCCCATTTGGATTTCAAGTATCTGATTGTCAGAAAAGAAGACGGCATCGGCTGGATGAAGATGAACCGGCCGCCGATGAACGCGCTCAACACCGAGGTCGTGCTCGAGATAGAGCGCGCAATGGACTGGTTCGCGCACGAGGACGACGTGCTCGTCGTCGTCATCTATGCCGAAGGTAAGATGTTCGTGGCCGGGGCCGACATCACCGAGATGTCGAAGTTCACGCCCATGCAGGCGCGGGAATTCGCCAGGAACGGCCACCGTGCGCTCGGGAAGATAGCGAGCTCGGAGAAACCGGTCATCGCCGCGGTGAACGGCTTCGCGCTGGGCGGCGGGTGCGAAATTGCCATCGCGTGCGACATCCGCGTGCTGGCGGATACGGTGAAAATCGGGCAGCCCGAGGTGAATCTCGGCCTGATACCGGGTTTCGGCGGCACGCAGCGGCTGGCGCGGCTGGTCGGGCCGGGAATCGCGAAGGAGTTGATATTCACGGCGGACGCGATTGACGCTACCGAAGCCCTGCGAATCGGCCTTGCGAACAAGGTCGTGCCGGCCGACAAGTTGATGGAGACCGTGACCGAAATGGCAAAGAAGATTGCAGCCAAAGGCCCGACCGCGGTCAGACTAGCCAAGGCCTGCATCAATCTCGGCCAGGACACCGATCTGGCAACTGGGAATTCATACGAAGTTGAAGCGTTCGGCGTCTGCTTCTCAACCAAGGAGCCGGCAATCGGCACCAGTGCGTTTCTGGCGAAGCAGAAGCCGGATTGGAAGGCAGCAAAGGAGTAGATGATGACGATAGGAAAAGCGAAGGATACGTTGATTGTCGGTGCCGCGCGGACGGCCGTGGGGCGGTTCCACGGTTCGCTGGTGTCGCTGCGCGCGCCGGAACTCGGAGCCGTGGCGATCAAGGCGGCGGTTGAGCGGTCGGGAGTGAACCCGGCTGAGGTCGAAGGCGTGATCATGGGCAACGTCTGCCCGGCCGGCATCGGCCAGGCGCCGGCCCGTCAGGCAGCGGTCAAGTCCGGGTTGTCGGTAGAGATCCCGGCCCTGACCGTGAACAAGGTCTGCGGCTCGGGCATGATTGCCACGGCCCTTGGTTGCCAGATGATAAAGGCCGGAGACGCCAAAGTGGTCGTGACCGGCGGGCAGGAATCCATGTCCAATGTGCCGTACTACATGAAGCAACTGCGCACCGGCAACAAGATGGGCGACGTAAAGCTGCAGGACGGCATGATTTACGACGGCATCTGGGACTACTTCGGTGACGTGCACATGGGCGTGCTCGGCGACTTCACGGCCACCGAGGCCGGGGTCACTCGCGAGGAGCAGGACAAGTGGTCGGCGGGCAGCCATGCCAAGGCGATTGCGGCAATCAAGGCCGGCAAGTTCAAGACCGAGATTGCGCCGGTCTCCATACCGCAGAAGAAGGGCGACCCCATCGTGTTCGACACGGACGAGGGCCCGCGGGCCGACACCACGTTTGAGAAGCTGTCCACGCTCAAGCCGGCCTTCTCCAAAGACGGCACGGTAACCGCTGGCAACGCGTCCTCAATCAATGACGGGGGCGCGGCGCTGGTTCTGGTCGATGGCGCGTACGCCAGGCAGAAGGGCCTTGCTCCGCTGGCGCGCATCGTCGCATACGCCACGGGCAGCGTGGAGCCGAAGCGGCTCTTCTTCGCTCCAATCAAGGCGATCACCAACCTGCTCAACGTGCAGGGCGTCAAGATCGACCACTTCGACCTGATCGAAATCAACGAGGCGTTCGCGTCGCAGGTGCTGGCCGACGGCAAGGGCCTGGGCTGGAACTGGGACAAGGTCAACGTGAACGGCGGCGCGATAGCGCTTGGGCACCCGATTGGCTGCTCCGGCGCGCGTATCATCGTGTCCATCATTCACGCTCTGAAGGACCGGGGCTTGAAGACGGGTCTTTGCGCGGCGTGCCTCGGCGGCGGCGAAGCTACGGCCCTCAGCGTCGAGTTGGTATAAAGTACAAACGCCGAAAGACTAGTGCCGAATCCTCCTCACCCTTCACCCTCTCCCTTAGGGAGAGGGAAGGGGTGAGGGTGGCCTTTCACACTTCGAGTGCGGCCGAGACGATTGAACTCGGCCGCACTCTCGCTTCGCAGCTCAGACCGGGCGAGAGTCGAGAGTCGAGAGTCGGATGTCGAGCGAGGAGATTGAGGGTCTCGGGCTTGATTCCTATCTCGATGGGGACGGGGTCTGTCTAATTGAGTGGGCTGAGCGGGCGGAGAATGTCCTGCCGGACACGGCAATCCGGGTGCGGATGAGCGTCGAGGGTTCGGGCCGACGGATTGAGATTGCCGGTCTACGCGTCCCGCTTCAGCCAGGCTAGCAGTTCGTCGATTCCGCCCTTGGCCGTGACCGTTTTGTCAGCGCGGACAATCGTCGCGACGTGGTTCTTGAGGCTGACCTTGAGCAGTCCGAGCCTGCGGCTGCGGACGCGGACGAGAGCGATGAGGAAGAGGGTCTCGACCGGGGCCGGGTACCGGCCGAACCGGTCGACCAGTTCGGCGCGCAGTTCTTCGAGTTCCGGCTCGCTCTCGACCGCGAGCAGGCGTTTGTAGAGCGCGACGCGCTCGAACGAGTCGGCGACGTACTCCTTCGGGATATAGGCGGACACGTCGAGCGAGAGTTCAGGCTCGACCGCCACGGTCTCGCCCTTAAGCCGGGCCACGGCTTCCTTCAGCATCTGGGTGTACAGGTTGAACCCGACCCGCGCGACCTGGCCGTGCTGCTCGGTGCCGAGCAGGTTGCCCACGCCCCTGATTTCCATGTCGCGCAAGGCCAGTTTGAATCCGGATCCGAGCTGCGAGTAGGCGAGCAGGGCCGAGAGTCGTTTGCGCGCGTCCTCGGTGATTTCGCGGTGGGCTGAAGTCAGGAACAGGGCGTAGGCCTGGGCCTCGGACCGGCCCACCCGTCCGCGCAACTGGTGCAGGTCGGAAAGGCCGAACCGGTCCGCGCGGTTGACGATGATGGTGTTGACGTTGGGCAGGTCGAGGCCGGATTCGATGATGGCCGTGGAGAGCAGCATCTGGTACTCGCCTGAGGCGAACCCGACGTAGATATCGGCCATGTGCCGGCCCGACATCTGGCCATGCGCGATGGCGAACCGGATTCCGGGCAGGATTCGCTGGAGCCGCTTGGCGACTTCGGTGATGGATTCAATCTCATTGTGGACGAAGAAGACCTGGCCGCCGCGACTGATCTCGCGGGTGACGTAGTCGCAGATGAGTCGGTCGTCCCAGGTCGCGACCTCGGTCGCGATTTCGCGGCGGCCCGGAGGCGCGGTATGAATCTGCGAGATGTCCCGGAGCCCGGAGAGCGACATGTAGAGCGTGCGCGGAATCGGGGTCGCGGTGAGGGTCAGCACGTCAACCGCGGCCCGCGCCGCCCGGATGCGCTCTTTCTGCTTCACCCCGAACTTCTGCTCCTCGTCGATTATCAGCAGGCCCAAATCGTGGTACGCGAGTCTCGGGTTGAGCAGTTGGTGCGTGCCGACGACGATGTCAATCACGCCCGATTTCAGCCCGGCGCGGATTTCGGTCTGGGTCGCCGGAGGGACGAGTCGCGAGAGCATCTCGACCCGGAGCGGGAACCGGGCCAGACGCTTTCGGAAGGTCGCGTAGTGCTGGTAGCAGAGAATCGTGGTCGGGGCGAGGACGGCGACCTGCTTCATGTCCGATGCCGCTTTGAATGCGGCTCGCAGGGCGATCTCGGTCTTGCCGTAACCGACGTCGCCGCAGATGAGCCGGTCCATCGGGCGCGGGGCTTCCATGTCGCGTTTGACATCGGCCATGACCTTGATTTGGTCCGGAGTCTCCTCGTAGGGAAACGACGCCTCAAGCTCGGCCTGCCACTTGCCGTCGCGGCCGAACCGAATGCCGCGAGCCGTTGCCCGTCGCGCGTAAATCTCAAGCAACTCCTCGGCACACTCGGCGCTGGCGCGTGCGGCTTTGGCCTTGGCATGCAGCCACGACCTGCCACCCAGCCGGTCAAGCGCCGGCACTGCGTCATCGGAGCCGACGTACCGGTCGAGCAGGCCGATGTTCTCGACCGGCACGTAGACCTTGTCCCCGCCGGCATACGCGATGACGATGTAGTCCTTCTCGATGAGCTCCGTCGCCGTTTCCGGCTCCTGACTTTGGACTTTGGACTTTGGACTTTGGACTTGGACCTCATGGGTCATCCGGCGCGTTCCCTCGAACGAACCGATACCGTAGTCGATGTGGACGACATAATCGCCGGGCCGGAGCGAAACAATGTTGTCAATCGGCAGACCCTTGAACCGGCGGCGCGGAGGATGGAACACGGGAGTGCCGTAGATTTCCCGCTCGGTCAACAGGGCGAAGCCGAGCGGTTCGGCGATGAACCCGGCGCTCAAGGTGCCGGTGAAATACCGGGGCCCGGGGCCGATGATGGAGGAGAGACGTTCGCGCTGACTGTCGGTGCTCGCGGCGATGAACCAGTCCAGAGCCGGAGTTCTATCCACAGATTTCGCAGATTCCGCAGATTTCTTTCTGGACTCTCTATGCGTAATCTGTGTAATCTGTGTAATCTGTGGACTTCTCACGCCCGATGCCCGTCCTGGGTTTCCATCCGCAGGCTCGACAGTTTGCTGTCCGGATTCTCCATGAGTAATCTGCGTAATCTGTGTAATCTGTGGATTTCGGATGTCCGATGCCCCGCCCGGATTCCCATCCGCGGATTCCACGGACTCTTCTCCGGGACCCATCTGCGGAATCTGTGTAATCTGTGGATTTCCGATCTCTGATGTCCCGTCCGGATCTCTATCCGCAGATTCTTCTCCGGACTCTCTATCTGCACTCTGTGGACTCCTGGTTCCTACCTCGGCCCGCAGGAGTTCGAGGTTGCCGAGGTAGCTATGCGCTGGGAGACAGCCGAGGGCGAATTCGGCATCGGGCTCGGTCGAAAGCAGCAGCACAGCGTGAGCCTCGACTTCGGTGCCTTCGGTGACAACGATGAGGTTGTGGGGCAGCAGCGTTGAGGCGGGTTGGTCGGACAGCTTCGGTTTCTTCCGTGTTGGGATCGATACTGCCTCGACGTGAGACACCGACCGCTGGAGCAGCGGGTCGAACCGGCGTAGAGAGGCAATGCTGTCCCCGAGGAACTCGACCCGGACCGGCGTTTCGGTTCCTTCCGGGAAGATGTCGGCAATGCCGCCGCGCGTGGCATACTCGCCAGGTTCGGTTACTAGATCGGTGCGCTCGTACCCGTTCTCCTCGAGCCAGTCGACCAGCGCAGTCAGCTCCAACTGCTGGTTCAGCGCAAGGCCGAGTCGACCGTCTCCGACGTTCATCGTTCCGCGCTCATCGCTCATCGTTTCCCACACTGGCGCCGGCCGATTCAGGCTCTCGGCCGAGGCGACGATGACCGCGGGGCCGGAACCGAGCGCGGCCAGTTCGGCGGGCAGGCGCGGAGAGTCAGGTTCGAAGAAGAGCAGCCCAAGGGGACTGTCCCCGGACGGGGACTGTACCCAGGCCGACAGGTCAAGGTGCAGGGCGCGGGCGGTATGCGCGTCGTCAGGAATCAGGACAACCGTGCGGCCGAGCCGCTCGGCAAGGGCGGCGGCCAGCATTGAACGCGCAGCGCCGACCACGCCTGATACGCCGGTATGCGCCCCGGCTGCCAGGCGGTCAGCAAGTGCCGGCAGGGCTTCAGCTTTGGAGAAACGTTCGAGGAGTTCGTGCATACAATCTGCAATCGATAATCGGATATTCCTGGGAATCCGGTTCGGAGTTTACCACAAAGGCACAAAGACACGAAGGGTTCGGGCAATTGGAACTCGCCAATCGTCAATCGGAAATTCCTCAGGCCTCCTTTGTGATGGGTGATGATACTTTGATTCTACGTTCGGTCAAGCGACGAGGACGGAGAATTCGCAGATGGCGCAGATGATACAGATTCTGGTCTGGGTTTTGGAGTTAGGAATATCCGTGCAGCGGCCAACGCTCGTCGACCCGACAGGGTTCAGCACCGTGTCCCTTCCGACCGATTCCGTTGACACGCCTCCGACCAGAAATCGGGGAAATGCCCTGTGTTTCTCCTGTGTTTCTCAAGCAGACAAGCTCTGCGTCTCCGTCTTTCTCAATCTACTTCAGAACCACGATTCGCCAGGGAGGCCGCTCGGAGCCAGCGGACGCGAAGTAGACGCCGGGGGGCAGAGCGCGGATGTCGTTCATACCGGGATGCAGCTTCACTGTGACTCGGCCGGAGGGGTCTCGAAGGACAACGGTCTCCTTTGCATGCAGGGGTTTCGACCCAAGAACAAGGGACTGTATCAGGGTTGGGCGGCGAATGGTGTCTCCCGCAGCCGGTTCTTTGACTGCCACTGAGCCCGGTATGATGAAGCCGTCCGGGTCGAGTACGACGCCGTCTGGCGTCACACGTGCTCCATAGATGTTCAAGGTTGCACCGTTGCGATTGTCCTCCCAGATCACCAGGAAGTTGGTCCCGTCAAAGGCGATGTTTGGGGACCCCTGACCGTTCTGCTCGGCGCAAATCGGGATTCCGGCCGGGTCTAGGACTGTACCATCAGGCGTCACGCGTGCGCCGTAGATATCCCCGATTCCATTTCGAAGGTCCTGCCATACAACCAAGAAGCTCCCACCGCCGTAGGCCACTGCGGCGTAGTTCTGCCAATCCTGCCCGGTCGATATCGGAATCCCCGATGGGTCCAAGACAGAACCTCCCGGCGTCACGCGCGCACCATAAACATCCACCTCGTTGCGGAAATCCGCCCAGACAACGAGGAAATCCGTGCCGTCGAAGGCTGCTGCCGGAACCTGTTGGAGGTCTGGGGCAGTTGAGATGGCGAGGCCAAGAGGGTCAAGGCAAACACCAGCCGGCGTCACTCGGGCCCCGTAGATGTCTTCCTCTGGTGAGTTATCCGGGCAGTGCATCCACGTCACGAGGTAGTTGCTCCCGTCTGACGTGACACTCGGGTAGGATTGCCAGAGATAGGTCGTGCAAACGGGGATACCACTGGGATCGAGAACTGCGCCCGACTGCGCGACGCGCGCGCCGAATACGTGCAAGAACGTACCGTAGCGCCAGTCGCACCAGGATACCAGAAAGCCCGTTCCATTGGAACCCACACGCGGGTGGTTGTTAGGTGATTGTTGGGAGTTACATACCACAATGCCCTGGGGATCTAGTACCGTGCCTGCTGGCGACACTCGCGCTCCGTAGATATAAGGATACTGGGTGCTGCGCGTATCGTGCCAGACTACGAGGGAGCGTGCTCCGTCGGAGGCGATGTCCGGGAGCGTCTGGTCACCCGTTGCTGACGAGACATCGAAGCCGCCCGGATCCAAGACCGCGCCCTCGGGCGACACTCGCGCCGCACGGACGTCCCAAGAGCCGCCGCTACTATCCTGCCAGACTACGACATAGTTCGAGCCGTCGAAGGCAACGTGAGATGACTGTTGGTCGACCCCGACACGGATGGCGACTGGGTTCGGCATGCCCACCGTGCTCGAGACACGCATTGGCATGGCTGAATCGCCTGGACTGAGCCGTCCCAACCGCTCATTCCTATCCAGCCAGCCAGACTCACACGGGGATTCGACCGGCGACGTACTCACGATGAATACAAGCACCAGATTAAGCGCGTTCATTTTAGCCATCCTTCATTTTCTGCAAAGACGACAGCGCCCTGCAAACGTGGCGTTCGCGTCAAGGCCGGGCGGGCATCCGATTGCATCGACCGGATATTAGTTCATCGGCGGGCGGAAGTCAAGCGCGCGCGCTCGGCGCGAGTTAGCAGAGAGGGAGATGAGAGACCCTTCGACTCGTCCGACTCCCTCAGGGCGACTCGGCGTCGGTTAGCAGTTAGGAGTGGGCGGACTCGGGAGGAATCATCGGCGGGAGCGCTCACGGCTTGTGGTCTTGCGACTCGCGACCCAGCGCCCGCTCAAGCTGACGGATGAGCGGCGGGAGGTTCTGAGTTGTAGTCTCCCACACGATGTCTCGGTTGATGTCATAGTAGGCGTGAATGAGCCGGTGCCTCATTCCGATGATGTCGTCCCATCTTATCTCCGGGAGAGCGGTGCGGCCGTCGGTCGACACCTTGGAGGCGGCTTCACCGATTATTTCGATGAGTTTCACGACCGCGAGCGTAAGCGTTAGGTCCTGGTCGAAATCGCGTCGGCCGCATTCATGCGCGTATCGTACGCGAACCGCGCGGCATCGTACATGTGTTCGAGCCGGCCGCGGTCAGTTTCCCGCATATTGCGGGACGGCGGCCGCAAGTACAGCCCCGCGGAAATGGCGGCTCAGGTCCTCGGCAGTGCGGATGTCCACTTTGCGCTCGACGATGGCCGAGAGCTCCCGCTCCATCCTGGCAATGTCGAAGAGGCCGGGCGTATGGTCCGGAGCGAACTCCACCAGCACATCAACGTCGCTGCCCGGACCGAACCGGTCGGTCAGGACCGAGCCGAACAGCGAGAGTTTGACGATATGGTTGCGACGACAGAACTGCGCGAGCCGCTCGCGGTCAACGGCTATCTTTGGACTCATACCTGCGTAGGATTGTGCCACAGCTTCGGGTTTGAGTCAAGGAGGGCCGCGCTGCGCGCGAGTGACCAGTTGCCAGACGAACAGACCTTTCGACTCGTCAGACTCGCTTAGACTCGGCGTCGGTTAGCAGTTAGGAGTGGGCAGGTTCGATGGCTCACGGTTGACGGCTCCGGCGCTTGCGGGCGGGCTTGTCCGAGGCCACGAATTCGTTGCGCCGGGTGCGGCGATGAGTGGCGCGGGCCGGCACCACGACAGCAGCGGGCGGGACCGACTGTCGCGGTTTCATGCTCAGTGTAACCTGCGCGTCGAGCGCGACCGCTATCTTCGCCATCGTCTCAATGGACAGGTTGTACTCGGTGTTGAGTATTCGCGTAATGTAGCCGCGGTTCGTGCCCAGCTTCTCCGCCAGTTCGGTCCGCTTGAGCCCGCGGGCCTGAAGCAGCCGCACAAGGTCGTCGGCAAAGGCCAGCTTCATGCCTTCCGCGACAAAGCGCGGGTCGTTCTCTATTCGGCGAGACCATTCCCGATATCGTTCGATGCTGCTGATGCTCATAAACGCTCCTCGAACCATCGTTTCTGCAGTGTCCTGACCTTGGCCATTTGCGTCCGCAGTTCACGCGGTCCAGGTTTGGTGTGCCCGTGCGTGCAGACCCAATCCCGGCCGTCTTGGAAGCAGAAAAGCCTGACCGGAGGGTTTCGCAGCTTCAGTTCGTACACCCCTGCGTCCAGCCGCCTGAACTTTTGCTGGTTCGGCAAGAACCCTTCGTCGGCCAACCCCCGGATGACTATCTCCAGCTTCACGCGCGCGTCCGCCGGCAACTCCATGAGAAAGTCCGTGACCTCGCACCCGCCGTCGATGGTGAGCGCGAAGACGGTACACCGTCGTCCGGAACGCAATGCCTCACGGTTCAGCAAGATGCTACCCTATAAGGCAACATGGTCAAGTTCGGCTTTCGCGTGACGCGGCGACAGGCTGAGGGAAGCCAACTACTTTCGGAGTTACCGTCAAGGCCGAGCGGGCATCCGATTGCATCGAGCGGATATTAGGACAGCGGCGGGCGGAAGTCAAGCGCGCGGGCGGCGGAGCTGGGACGATAGTTCCCTAGATGGTTCTTCAGATAGTCCAGCAGACAATTCACAAGACAATCTGCCGAATGGTCTGGTAGATTATCCTCCAGATTATCCTCCGAATTGTCCTCTAGATGGTTCTCCAGACAATCTGCGGAATGGTCGTCTGGATGGTTTCCCAGACCGTGGTCAAGACTGTCCGCCAGACTCTCCGGGAGATTGTCTTCCAGATTGTCTGCCGGATAGTCGTCTAGACGATTCTCCAGACTGTCTGCCGCATGGTCTGGAGAAGAGTCTCCCGAATTGTCTCCCGGACGATTTGCCAGACAATTCACCAAACAGTCTAGGGGATGAGGTAGGGTAGGTTCGGAAACGTCGAATAGTGAATTGAGAATAGAGGAGTTACGTGATTTCGGGGTTTGATTTCCGGAGGACATATAAGAAACTGGGCTGAATGGACGGGGTCCGCCGATACGGTCTGATTCGGTCCTACTTCCGTAGGAAGTCGGGGAGTCTTGGACACGGGAACTTGTGCCGGAGTCGCTGAGTTGGCGATGAGTTGTGGCTTCAGAACTGGATGAAGCATGGCGTTCAGATGTGCAGTCAAAGCCGAGCCAGCCGCGGCAATCCCGTTGCAGGTCGTGGGCCGTGTCGAATGAGCATTCGCCGAACGAGCGCGAGGGCGGGCGCTGACCGGTGCTTTGACCGCGCTTGACGTGGGCGTGGTTTCTGGTATCTAATGATAGGCTGGTTGCGGAGGGCAGGCGGTTGCGGGGGACGGTTTGCTTGAGAACTCAGAAAGAGGAAGAAACCGCAGATGAACGCAGATAAACGCAGACTGAGTTCAGGGTTCGGACCCGGATTCTCCTTCGGCGTCCATCGGCGTGTATCGGCGGTTCCATCCGGACGGTGGAGGATTCGTGCTTAGTGATATTGAGATTGCGCAGCAGGCGAAGTTGAGGCCGATTGACGAGATTGCGGCCGGGCTCGGAATCACCGACCCGGACCTGATTCTGCCGAACGGGAACTTCAAGGCGAAGTTCTCGGTAAGGCTCTTGGACCAGTTGAAGGACAAGCCGGTTGGCAAGCTGGTGCTTGTCACCGCGGTGACGCCGACCAAGTACGGCGAGGGGAAGACAACCGTGTCAACCGGGCTTTCGATGGCGTTCAACCGGCTGGGGAAGAAGTCCATCGCCGTGCTGCGCCAGCCGTCGCTTGGGCCGGTGTTCGGTATCAAGGGCGGGGCCGCGGGTGGCGGGTATTCGCAGGTGCTGCCGATGGAGGACATTAACCTCCATTTCACCGGCGACTTCCACGCGGTCACGTCGGCGCACAACCTGTTGTCGGCGATGCTGGACAATTCAATCCACTTTGACAACCCGCTCCGGATTGACGGCCGGGAGATTGCGTTCCCGCGCACGATTGACATGAATGACCGCGTGCTGCGGATGATGGTGGTGGGGCTCGGGGGCAGGTCCGACGGGCCGGCGCGCGAGGACAGTTGCGTCATCACTGCGGCATCAGAGGTGATGGCGATTCTGGCGCTGGCCGCGAACCGGGCCGACCTGAAGCAGCGACTGAGCAGGATTCTTGTGGCCCAGGGTTATGACGACAAGCCGATTACCGCAAATGACCTGGGCGCTACCGGTGCGATGGCGGTGCTGCTGAAGTACGCAATCAAGCCGAACCTGGTGTAGACGACGGAGAATACGCCCGCGCTTATCCACGCCGGGCCGTTCGCCAACATCGCGCACGGTACCGCGAGCGTCATCGCGGTCAATGCGGCCCTG
>JAPLUO010000353.1 GCA_026397595.1 Caldifarciminota bacterium | reverse complement strand
TGTTCCGAGGCCTGATTGCCGAAGTGCCGCACCGCCGCGTCTTCGATGCGGTGGGCCTCGTCGAGAATGACCGCGTCGGACTCGGGCAGCAGGTCGGATTCCGTGGCAAGGTCGGCGAACAACAGCGAGTGGTTGACGATGAGGATTGATGAGTGTTCCCAGGACTGGCGCGCCCGGTGGTAGAAGCAGCCCTTGCGAAACTGGCACTTCTCCCGGCGGCACATCGACGAGTCGCGGCAGATGCGCGAGCCGAGGCCGGGGGGCAGGGCATGGGGGTATTCGAGGATGATGCCGGAGTCGGTCTTGTTGGCCCAGTCGAAGAGCTTGTCTGCGGCTTTGGCTTCGGCCAGGGTGTCGAACAGGCCGCGGGCCACCTGGTTTTCAAGGCGGAACCGACAGAGGTAGTTCTCCTGCCCGAACGCGACTGAGGCACGGACCGGTTCGTCAAGGACCTTGGAGAGAAGGGGAACGTCCTGGGAGATGAGCTGGGTCTGCAGCAGTCGGGTGTAGGTCGACACCACCACGCGCTTGTGGTTTTCCTTTGCCCAGAGCGCGGCCGGGACCAGGTACGCGAGGCTCTTGCCAACACCGGTGCCGGCTTCGATGGCAAGCCGGGCATGGCCGGCCAGGGTTTTCTCGACCTGCCGTGCCATCTCTTGCTGTTGGGACCGGTGTTCGTAGCCCCCCAGAACCTGGCTGAGCCTGCCCTCAGGCCAGAAGTACGACTCGGCGTGCGTTTCAGACATCGGTCTTTGGACTGGCAATGTCATCGGAGCGGACAAAGACGTCGTCGAAGTTGTAGACCGCGTGGAAGTCATCGATGCGGTCTTCCTCGGTCTTGGACAGCAGTTCGGCGTCAACGAGGTTGAAGACTATCGCGCCGAAGTCGTCAGTTGTCCTGACGCCCCAGGAGTTAAGCACCGCTAGTGACATCGCGCCGTAGCGTTTGAGCGCGATGTCTTTGATGCCCTCGAGGAGTTCCCGGCCGGTGACGTGACGTCGCTGGCCAAGCCGGGCACAGGTATGACCGAGCGCGTCGTGGACGAACAGGTAGGCCTCGGGTCTGAACCGAGGGTCCTTTGCGAGCACGGTGTCGAGCGGGTTCTCCACGTGCGGATTCTAGCGCGTGCAAGCCCAAGCGCAAGCACGAGCACAAGCCCAAGCGCAAGCACAAGCCCAAGCACAAGCGCGGAACCGAGAGTCGAAGTGGAACCGCCGAGACGCCAAGCACGAAGTGGGAAGTGGAAAAGGGGAAATGTCAAAGTCCGACCATTCGTCATTTCCACTTTCCCCTTTCCCCTTGTGGTTTCCCGCCCTCTGGGCGGGCGGCGCTTCCTTGACTTTCCCCTCACACGGCTTATCATACCCGCCGATGAAAAGCTGCGAGCCGGACGAGATTCAGAGCCGGTCGTGCAAGCTCGGTCCGCACTGGGTGACCCTGGAATGCCGGGGCGGCAAGGTCGCGAGCGTAGCGCTGGGCAAGAGAGGCGCGCGCGATGACAGGAAGCTGGCAAAGGACCTTGAACGCGTGCTGCAGGGCGGCATGATACCCGAGTACCTGCACGTAGATACGGCCGGGCTGTTTGGGTTCACACGTAGGGTGCTGGGCCGTTGCGCCGGGATTCCGACTGGACAGGTGATGACCTATTCCGAACTGGCCCGGGCGGTGGGCAGTCCGAGGGGTGAACGGGCAGCAGGGCAAGTAATGGCCAACAACCCATTCGCTCTGCTGATTCCGTGTCACCGTGTGGTCGGTTCGGACTACACGCTGCACGGATTCGGCGGCGGTCTGGACATGAAGGAGTGGTTGCTAGCAAGAGAGGGCTGGCAGTTCGAGGGAAAGGGCAAGAGCCGCAAGCTCGCCGGCAGACCAACCCAGGCCCGGGAGAGTCGTGCCTGAGACTATCGAGCGGC
>JAPLUO010000004.1 GCA_026397595.1 Caldifarciminota bacterium | reverse complement strand
AATAGGTAGTTGCCGAGATTGGCGGCGCCGAGCAGCGCGCCCCACAGGAGCGTCTCGTTCGTCAGTCGGGGCCGGCGCACGTAGTAGAGCAGCGTGGTGACAAAGAAGGCCGTCACGAAGATGACGGTCTGGAACGGCATGCCCTCGCTTTGCGGTAACTGTTTGCGGAAGACCAGGGCCGGGACCAGCACCAGGCCTTCGGTCAGGAAGAGGAGGGCGAGCCAGAGAAGAGAGGAGGGAAGAGTGAAGAGTGAAGAGCGAGTAGTGAAAGACGGAGAGCGAACCGGCTCTGAGCGAAGCTCTTTGGAGTGCGGTAGCGGAGCTGCCGCCTTCTCCGGTTCGGCCGTCCGGGTCGGGAAAGCGGGAGCTGCGCTCCCGCAATCCAAGGCGCCGGGTGCGCCATTACCGGCTGACGATTTACGATTGGCGAGCGCGGGACGGGCGACTTCGGATAGGACCAGCGACAGTGCGAGCAGGGCCACGAAGCTGCCGGCGATTTCCAGCGGCGATGGGTTCTCATGCCAGATGATGACCGACGCGAGCAGCGGGATGACGACCGCCGTGCGCATGGCTACGACCGAAAGGGCCAGTCCGGCCGCCTGTATCGCGCGGGTCCAGACCAGCATGCCGGCCACGAACAGGACACCGGTAATGGCTGCCAGCAGCATGGTCGGCGTTGAGATGTGGTTCTGGCCGAGCGCGACCGTTGCGAAGAACCCGAGAACCGCGGCCACCGCGTAGTTGGTGCGAATCAGCGGCAGGCGGTCGAGCGAGCGGGCGTCCGCATGCTTGAGAACGAGGCCCATGCCGACCGAAGATGCGACCTTGAGCAGCAGATAGAGCATGGGGAAGTATCCACAGGTGGCAGCCAGGGTCAATAGTTGCCAGGTGCAGAAGCGGTGATATAGTTAGGAATGACTAATGACCAATTGCCAATGACCAACGAATTCCCAACAAAGAAATGCCCGACGAGGGAGCCCGGCTGCCTTCGTCATTGCTGTACCTGGTCATTAGTTGGAAATTGGGTATTGGGAATTGGGGATTCGCGGAAGGCCGCTTGAGGTCGTCAAACGCGCGAGACATGAAGTACGACCTGCTGGCTGCGGCCGCCCGTTTCCATGGTCATCTCGGGCCGTGGCTGGTGCTTGGCCTGAAGGCCGGGGCGTACGCGCGAAAGAAGCTGGCGGCGTCGCCATTCGAGCTGCGCGCGCGGGTGTTCTGCCCGGCCGGTACTCCGTACACCTGCTTTGTCGACGGAGTCCAGTTCAGCTCGGGCTGCACAATGGGCAAGGGGAACATCAGCCACCATCGCGCTGCCGGGTGCCGGGTCGAATTCACCCGCCGGGACAAGCCGGGCCGGGTGCGGCTCGCGCTGCGGCCCGAGATATGGACCGAGCTTCATTCGCGGCCGAGCCGGGGAATGGCTGGCGCGGCGCGGCTGGGCCGCGAGTTTGCCGGCCGACGGCTCGCCGAACTCTTTATCCAGTGAACCGGAATCCTCTGCCAACGGCCGCCTTGCCTCCCGCGTCAAACTAACAGTATGCGCTGGCTGCGGAATGTCGTCCGTGAGTGGGGAGTAGTGGTTATCGCGGTTCTGCTCATCCGCTCGTTCGTGGTCGAGGCGTTCATGGTGCCGACCGGCTCCATGCTCAACACGATTCTCATCGGTGATTTCACGCTTGTGAACAAGTTCGTGTACGGCGTGAAGCTGCCGTTTACCGATAAGATAGTGGTGCCGGTGTCGAGTCCGAAGCGAGGGGACATCGTAATATTCCGGTTTCCGCTGGACCCGGACGTGCCGGCCGGCGCCAGCCGGCTGTTTCCCGCGCAACTGCCGCTGTTGCCTTTGTTCTGGAGCAATACGAAGGGGTTCTTCCAGTGGTACACACCGCTGGCGCTGGTGAAGCGGTGCGTAGCCGTGGCCGGTGACACGGTTGAATACCGGGACAAGCAACTCTATGTGAACGGGCAGTTGCGGGTCGAGCCGTATGTAATACACAGCGACGGCAGGATGCTGCCGGGGTTCGAGCCGGCGCCGCGAATGGCCGAGTTTCAGAAGGCCTGGGAGGAGAGACGGTTCTTTCGCTCCGAGCTGTCGGCCTACGTGCGTGACCGGTTCGGGCCGGTTGTGGTTCCGTCGGGCTGTATCTTTGTGATGGGGGATAACCGTGACAATTCCGAGGACGCACGGTTCTTCGGGCCGCTCGAGTTGCGCCACGTCCGGGGCAAGCCGCTCGTGACTTACATGTCCACGGCGGCCGCCGGGTACCCTATCAACATCCCGAAGATGGTGCTCTCACCCTGGGCGATCCGGTTCGACCGCATCGGCCACCTCGTGCGCTAGTACCGGGCTTCGGGAAACCAGACCGGAGTCTTACCACCAAGACACAAAGACACTAAGGGCTTACCGCAAAATAAAGTTTACCTTTCCGGGGATTCCGTCGGGTCCGATCCGGGCGTGGGCGTGTCGAATCGTGGTGCGATCGTGTAGTTCCATTGCCCGTGGACCTCGTGCGGCCTGATCTGTAGCTGCTGCA
>JAPLUO010000224.1 GCA_026397595.1 Caldifarciminota bacterium | reverse complement strand
TCTCTTCGGTCTCAGGCAGGTAGCCGTCTACTCCGGTCTTCTCTAATAACTGTAGATTCGGCCCGCCCCGGTAGCCGGCATCAGCCAGCAGCTTGTCCGGCTTCGCTCCCACGTTGCGCTCAACGCCTTCCAGCGCCGGCTTTAGTTGATTGCGGTCTATCGGCTCGGTCGTTACGTCGGCATGGACAATGAACTGGTCTTCAGTTACTACGACCTGAGCGTTGAAGGCGGGCATTGAGCCACTCTGAGTGTGCATGAATCGGGCGTCCGTGTCCGTGCTGCTTACTTTCAGACTCTCTGCCTCGTTCTCGTCCACCGCAGCCAGAACCTTCTCAATCCGGGCCACGCGCGCACCGGCATCTCTCAGTTCCTCGGGCAACTCGTCGCCCCGCTTGTCGCAACCGTACTTCGCATCGTCGGCACGGTCCTGCGCCTCCGCCTCGGCCAGTATCTCGGCTACCTTCTGTCGCGCTTCCGCCAGCGCCTTCCGCCAGCCCTTCACCGTCTTGAAGCTCCCCACCCCGGCGCTGGCTCGTACCTTGGTGCCGTCCAGGGCCAGGAGCCCTAACCGAAGCATTCCCAGCGCCTTGGCCAGCACAATGACTTCGGCAAACAGCCGGTCAATCGCCGCCTCGTTGCACTGGCGGAAGTCACAGACGGTGTGAAAGTCAGGGGTCTGGCGACCGGACAACCACATGAAGACGACGTCTGAGAGCAACCGGTCCTCAATCTTCCGGCTGGCCCGGGTACCATTGGCATAGGCCCAGAGCAGCACCTTGAGCATCATCCGCGTGTCGTAACGGGGACGACCCTCAATCGCCGCATTCTTGAAGCCGGCGATGGGCAGCTTGTCTATAAGGTCGGAGAAGACCCGGGCCGGATGGTCGTCCGTAACCCAGTCATTCAGATGGGGCGGGAACAGAAAGCTCTGATTCTGGTTATAGGGAAGAAACGGCATGGCTCACGCACCTCCTCTTGAACTACTTTGACAATGTCAGGCAGGATGGCATCTATATATATAGACGCCATCAGTGAGCCATACGATGCGGACTAGTTTTCAGACAAGCTCAAAGGTTGAGGTTGAGGCTCTATATGACACTCCAGTAATCACTTAAGAGAATTCAGGAATGTCGTTTTCGGGCTTGATTTTGGGGCTGGGTTGGGTAAGGTTGACTGTAGTTAATGCGGTGCCGGGCAGGATGATCATCATGTGCCCGGTGCCGGAATGGAGTGTTCCAATGAGAAGTAAGATGGCAGAAGTACGGACGGACGTAGGGGTTGCGGAGGCCGTTCAGCGAGTGCAGGATGGTCATGAGAACGACTATGCCGTAATATACGAGCAGGTCGATAGATCGCTGCGGGCGTATATCCGCTCGCATTTCTACTGGGCCGGACCGGACTTCGAGGACGAAGTCGCGGTCCGTACTCATGAATACGCACTCCCGCGATTGGGCGAGTACGATGCTACGAAAGCCTCTCTGCAAACATGGTTCAACTGGCAGTCACGAAGCGTGGCCAGTCAGGTCATGCGCGAGTGGTTCGGCCCGCGGCTTGTCCAGTATGACGAGGCTGTGCATGAGGTCTGGGCGGTCACGGCGACCGGGCCGGCCGATGTCTACGAGGAGAAGCGGCTCAGCCGGGTTCTCCGAGAGGAAAGCGAATCCCTGTCGGAGGAGGAACGGCAGAGCATCACTCTTCACGACATCGGCGGCCTGACGTTCGACGAGAGCGCCGAGGCCTCGGGGCTGACTGTCAATCAGGTTCGGTATAAGCGCCGGCGGGCCCTGTCCGGGCTCAGGCAGCGGCTGCAGGAGCGCGGAGTGAGGCCGGTAGCCGTGGATACGACGCCTGCGTCCATCTGGTACGGTCGGGACAGCACCGACCCTGAAGACTACGCTGCGCCAACCGTAGCGGTCCTGCCGGTCGGGCCGGACTCGCTGGTCGGCGCCGCAGCCGCACAGGGAAAGGAGGACTCCGAAGTAACGTAGCATGGACTTACGGATGAAGCCGCCGAACGCCACGGCGGCTTTTTTCTTTTTAACAAATCGGGGTTCGGCGTGCGTATAACTATATGAAGGGGCAGAGATGAGAGTGGTCCAGGGATCGAGTGATCCAGGGATCAAGTGAACGAACCTGCCCCCGATTTCCGAAAAGGTCCGAACTATGCGGGGAAACCCGCAGAAAGGAAGGGTTCTCATGATGGACCCAACACGCAGAATCGCGAAGTGGAACGCGAAGTTCAACACCGAGCGGATCAAGGCAACGCTGGATGACATGCGGCCGACCATGCTGCAGAACGTCACCGCAGTGTTCCCGCTCATCACGGCCATGGAGCTGCAGGTCAAGCAGGTCTGCGATGGCTCGGGAGTCTCGACCATCCAGTACCCGTTCTACCTCAACTTCGGCCGCGAGATGTGGGCACTGTCCCGAAAGGACATCTCCGGTGAGTCCTACGCGAAGGAAGCCGCGATCCTTATCACGAAGTGGACCGCGAGAGGCCTGACGCAGGCCGTGCTGCAGGCCCTCCGGACCGACGTGTTCAACGTCGCTGCACCCGTAGCGCCGTAAGACAGCTTACGGCTAACAGCTAACGGCTAACGGCCGGCGGCTGACAGCGAGGGCCGCGCCCCAAAGGCGCGGCCCTGCTGCGTTCTCCGCCGTTGACCGCTGATGTCGAGCAGGACGGTTTTGGGGACAGTCCCCGTGCGGGGACAGTCCCCTTCGAGGAACAGGACGCTGCGGACGATGGTCGGGCCAGAGTTAGCCGTCCGTGCCTCGGTGTTCGGCGTTTCTTCGATTCCGCCGGGCGGGTCGCGCAGGCGGAGACGAGGATAGGGAGCCGCTTCGGGGCGCGGTATGAGGCCAAGGTACAGGTAGAGGCAATGAGGTAAAGGAGGACCAGAAGCGGGTGAAGCAGGTAGAGAACGGTACACGCCAGACAGGAGACCGGTTGTTGTTTGCGGCCGGCCTGCGCTGGACACGCGGCATGACTGGAAGTAGTCTTGTCCCCAATGGAACCATTGAGCTGGACAGTACACCGGGCAAAGGAAACGCCGGGGAAGACAGTCGTGGCTTCGGCGTTCATACTGGCGTTTGTCGGGTTCAGTTGGGTGGTGTTTGGGCCGGTGTTGGGGATGCTGGCCGTGGTCGTGCTGTTTCTGGCGCTGAACACCTACTTTCTGCCCATCACGTACGCGCTGACGGATAAGGGCATCGAGATTGACAAGCGGTTGTTCACGACGCGGTATGAGTGGAAGCAGTTCCGCCGGTGGTTCCGGACCACGGGCGGCATCGTCATCAGTCCATTTTCGCGGAAGAACTACCTGGACAACTTCCGGGGTGTGCACCTGCTGCTGCCAGCCGATGAACGCCGAACGCCGAACTGCGAACCACGAACCACGAACTACGAACTACGAACTACGAACAAGGTCGAGACTGCGACAATTGTCGCTTATCTTGAGAAACGGTTCGCCCCGCCGCCGCCGGATGAGAGGCTTAGACTGGATGACAAGGCAGACGATGTCAGAAGCTAGATGTGAGATGTCAGAAATCAGAAGTGCGGACACGAACTGCGTCAGTCGCAGATTGCGCAGATGGTTTGGATTCGGGCTTGGGCTTGCGCTTGCGCTCGAGCCTGGGCTGCCCGAGCCGGGGCTGCCTCTGCTTGACTTCAGGGCAATGGACGTTAAGATGGACGCCGAGGTAACTGCCGAATGAAACCTGACCGTAAGCCCAACAAGCCGCAGCCGGCGAAACCAAGGCCGGCACCGAAGAAACCGCTTCGGCCCATGATCAATCTGGGCAAGAAGAACTACGCCATCATGGGCGCCGGCCTCGCGACCATCGTCGCCGGCTTCATCACACTCGCATCGGGTTCAATCACGCTGGCGCCGATACTCCTGGTTCTGGGGTACTGCGTCCTGATACCGGTCGGGCTGCTGGTGAAATGACCCGACGAATAACCGCCAAGAACGCCAAGTACGCCAAGGGGTGAAGACTCCGGCATGAAGCGGCGGCTGGCTGACGCCAAGGCGATCCGCGCTCTCGTCACCCGGCTCGCCGCGCAAATCAGCCGCCACAATCCCGGAGTGAAAGACCTGGCCTTGGTCGGCATCAAGCGCCGGGGCGTGCAGCTGGCCGAGCGGATTGCCGCGCGGCTCAATTCCGGCCGCAGGACGAAGGTCCCGGTCGGCGCGATTGACATCACGTTGTACCGTGATGACCTGCAGATGGTGTCCGAGACCCCGATTGTCCGCGGCACGGAGATAAGTTTCGACATCAGCGGCAAGACGCTTGTTCTGGTCGACGACGTGGTCTTCACCGGGCGCACGATTCGCGCGGCCCTGAGCGCGCTGCTGGACTTCGGCCGGCCCCGGGCAATCCAACTGGCGGTGCTGGTTGACCGCGGCCACCGGGAGTTGCCGATTCAGCCGGACTTCACGGGCAAGACCGTCGTGACCCGGCGCGATGACCTGGTTGATATCTTCCTCAATGAAACCGACGGCCGCGACGAGGTGGTCCTCACCAGGAAATGACGCTGAGGTCAAGGCACCTTCTCGGCATCGAGGGTCTTGACCGTTCCGAGATTCTCGCAATCCTCGACCATGCGCGCACCTTCCGCGAGGTGCTTGACCGGACAATCCCGATTGTGCCGGCGCTGCGCGGCCGGACCGTGGTCAACCTGTTCTTCGAGGCCTCGACCCGCACCTCAACATCGTTTAGCCTCGCCGCCAGCCGGCTGAGCTGCCAGTGCGTTAGCTTCTCCAAGGCGACCTCGTCCGTTTCCAAAGGCGAGACCCTGCTCGACACGGCGCGGAACATCGAGGCGATGGGCGTGGACGGTATCATCATCCGGCACCCGGCAGCAGGCGCGCCTCATTTCCTGGCCCGGAACGTCAAGGCGTTCGTCGTCAACGCAGGCGATGGCGCGCACGAACACCCGACCCAGGCGCTGCTCGATGCCTTCACCCTGCGCGAGAAGCTGGGCGACCTTGAGGGTAAGCGGATACTGATTGTCGGCGACATCGCTCATTCCCGGGTTGCCCGCTCGAACCTGCTCTGTTTCACGAAGCTGGGAGCGAGGGTCGCGGTATGCGGACCGCCGACGATGATTCCACCCTTTGTCGAAGACTATGGCTGCGAGGTGTTCTACCGGCTGGACCGGATACTCGGCGAGGTAGACGTCGTGAACATGCTCCGGGTCCAGCAGGAGCGGATTACCGCGTCGAGCTTCCCGACCGTGCGCGAGTATCGGGCGCTCTACGGCCTGACTGCCGAGCGGCTGAAGAAGCTCGCGCCCGAAGTCGTAGTCACACACCCGGGGCCGGTGAATTGGGGCGTGGAGATGGATTTCGACGTGGCGGATTTCGCTCAGACCCTGATACTGCCGCAGGTCACGAACGGCGTGGCGGTGAGAATGGCGGTGCTGTTCCTGCTGGCGGGCGGAGAGCATCCGGAAGGATGAAGGACGGAGCGGACGCACTGTCGGACAGGGGCCATTGAGGCCAAGTCAGATGTTAGAGGCTAGATGTCAGAAGTCAGAAGTGACGGCGGGCAAAGGATGAAGGATGAGGGCGGAAGGGTGAATCCGGAAATCCTGAGTCGCGTACTGCTGCAGGGCGGCACGGTGATTGACCCGCAGGCGCGGACAGTGCGGCGGGGCGACGTGCTGATTGCCGACGGCCGGATTGAGAAGGTAGAAGGCAGTATACCGGAGGCCGAGGGCGCGGAAGTGATTGACTGCAAAGGAAAGCACATCGCGCCGGGGTTCACCGACATGCACTGCCACCTGCGCGAGCCCGGACGTGAGGACGAGGAGACAATTGCCACAGGCACCGCGGCGGCGCTGGCCGGCGGATTCACGCGCGTCTGCCCGATGCCCAATACCGACCCACCGATTGACACCGAAGCGCAGGTCAGGTTTGAGCTTCGCCGGGCGGAAGACGCGAACTGCGCACGCGTCCACCCGGTCGGGTGCTGCACCAAGGGCAGGCAGGGCAGGGAGCTGGCGGAGATCGGGGCGATGGTCTCAGCCGGCGCGGTCGCGTTCTCGGACGACGGCTCGGCAATTGCGGACGCACAGGTGATGCGCCGGGTCCTGGAATACTGCAAGGCCTTTGACGTGCCGGTCATATCGCACTGCGAGGTGAAGGAACTGGTCGAAGGTGTCGCCAACGAAGGCCGGGTGTCGACGAAGCTCGGCCTGAAGTCGGCGCCGGACGTGGCGGAGTCCGCGCAGGCGGCGCGCGACATCCTGCTGGCCGAGTTCTCCGGCTCGCGTCTCCACATCGCCCACGTTTCGGCAAGGGCGACGGTTGACCTTGTCCGCTGGGCAAAGGGACGCGGGGTGCAGGTCACGGCCGAGACCTGCCCACACTATTTCACTTTGACCGAGGACGGGCTCGCCGGTTTTGACGCCAACTACAAGGTAAACCCGCCGCTGCGGACTGAGGCTGACCGGCAGGCGGTGATTGCCGGGCTGGCCGACGGCACGATTGACGCGATTGCCACCGACCACGCGCCGCACCTGAAGGGCGAGAAGGAGGCCGAGTTCGACGCCGCACCGCCGGGCATCATCGGCTTCGAGACCGCGTTCAGCCTCGGCTACGAGCAACTGGTTCTCGGAAAAACCCTGTCACTGGCTGACTACATCTCCCGGCTGGCGACCGCGCCCCGCCGGATTCTTAACCTGCCTGACGGTACGGTCACCGCCGGCTCTGAAGCCGAACTTGTCGTACTCGACCTGAAGGCGGAGTGGACGTATGCCCCGGACCGGGTGCTGTCGCTGTCCCGTAACTCTCCGTTCCTCGGCCGGACCATGCACGGCCGGGTTGCCGCTGTCCTGTTCGGCGACCGTCTATTCCGGTTCTAGTTCCCTTTCTGTTCCAGGAAACTGCAAGCCTCAAGCCGCAAGCACCGGCGCGGCCCGGACGGAGTTGTGGGTTCCTACTTTGTGGGCTTGAGCAAGCCGAAGCCGGCCGGGTTGTGCTCAAACGGAACCTGCCAGACCGCGACGTCCTTTGTCCGTGACTGGAACCGGCTGGCGTTGACGCCCCACGATGGGCCGACGTTGCCGAAGTCGGACAGGGGGCATGACATCTCCACTGCCCAATAGTCCGCGCCTTTCCCCGCCGCCACCTGCCAGCTACCGTTCCACGAGTCGTCTTCAAGGCTGTCGCCATCGGCAAGACGACAGATCCGGTCCGCTATCGTCCCGCTGCTGTTGACCACGACCTGGTAGTAGGTCGCGGTGTCGGCCCCGGGCACCGCGTTGAAGGAGAGCAGCAGATCCAGGTTGTCGTCTTCAGAAACTTTGCCGTCGCGGGCGGTGGCATCAGTCTTGAGCTCGGCCGACCGGGAGTCGGTGCAGCGGGCAGCGATGTAGAGCAGGGTGTCGTCGCGCGCAACCCACACCGCTGTCGGCTCGACTGCGGAGACACCGCCGCTCCTGCCGCCGAAAGTACGCAGAGTCGGTTCGGCCTTCCAGCAGCCATCAGTCAGCCGGCCATCCAGCACGGGTTGTGTTGTGGCGCGAATCAGCGCGGCTTCGCGTCGAATCGGCAGGCTGCGGCTGATTGCGGTCTTCCTGCCCGGCGCGTACTCATACGGCGCGGAGAAGACGGGCAGCGGGTAGAGACTGTTGAGGTTCGTAAGGTTGAACTCGAACGCTTGAGCGATGTGCCCCTGCGGACTGATGCTGAAGGTAATCTCGCGCGGTGCGATGCGCCAGGCGGTCAGGCTGTCAGACCATGACAGCTTGTCGGTCATTGCCATGGCGGTGACGTTTCTTACAGTCAGCGGCAGCGAAGCGGCAACCGGGCCTGCGTAAGGCACGGGCACGGCGCCGAGCGCTACTGCCTGTTTCTTTGCCGTTTCCAGCGCGCGGATCGACTCGTAGGTCACGGTGTCAACAGGCAGCGGTTCATCCCGCCCCGGCTCCCGAGCGATAACCCTCACCGTGTCACCGCTGACCCGGCAGAGCAGGTAGTTCTGAAACTCGCCGGCACCGGGGTCGTCACCGGCCATGGTCCGGCTGCCCGAAGGGCCGACTTGGAAGTAATGGATGCTGTCCCAGGTATGCGAGCAGTAGAAGCGGTCACTACCGGTGAAGACGTAGTCAATGCCCGAGGCCTTGAACTTCCCGTGCAGCAGTTCCGTCCGGCCCCGGTCCAGCGCGTAGCGCCAGTAGGGCCGGTGCATCAGAACAAAGGCGTGGCGGTACTTCCGGGTCTGGGTCAGCTCCTTGTCCAGCCAGCGCTGCTCGGTCAGCGGCAGAGACTCGTCCACGGGCCAGCGGCTGTTGTCGAGGAAGATGAAAATCGAGTTGCCGCGTTTGAACGTGTGCGCCGGGCGGCCAACACGTTTCGTGAAAACCGACTCGCTCGCGGGGTTCCAGATATCATGATTGCCGGGAGCGACGAAGTAAGGGATGCCGGTGGACCTGAGTTGTCCCGTAATCGTATCCCACTGAGCGTTGGTTGCCGCCGCGTCGGCGGCGTAGCCCTGGATCAAGTTACCCGTACAAATGATGAAATCCGGGTTGAAGAGGGCGATTTCCGCGAGTATCTGATGGAAGACCTCGGGCTGGGCGTCACCGGCCCGGTCGCCGAGCACGGCGAAGGTAAACGGTTCGTTCCTGGCCGTGGCGATGGCGACTATCGAGAGCAGGCCGGCGAGAAACGGAATTGTCCTCACACCTGAGCGTAGCATACAGACCGGCCCGGGTCAAACCGGCCGGCAGCGAAAACGATGTCGAAACGTGGTAGTACCCGGCTACGGCACGACGACCACGGCATGCGGCGGAGACCAGGGGCTTTTGTGCCCGGCGACGTCCGAGGCCGTGGTCCGGACCTGGTACTCGCCCGTGCCTGACCAGGCGTGGAGCATCCGGGCCGTATCGCCGGATGCGTAGCCCGGCGCGGTCACGCTGTCGCCGTCGCCCCAGGCGAAGGCATAAGTGATGAGGTCGGCCTCGGGGTCGGTCGTAACCGTGCGGAACTCGGCTGCCGAATCGACCCTCACCGTGTCCGGCCCGAACACGCCGACCGGTGTCCGCGGCGCGTAGCTGCAGACCAGGAGCGGGTGAGGCGACGAGAGGTCCGATATCCCGCCGGCCTCGGCCTGCGCGCGACAGCGGATTGAGAACGTGCCGGTGTCTGACCAGGCGTGGTCGAGTTCAACCGTGTCCCCGGCCCGCAGGGAATTCGAGGAATCGGTCGCGTTATCACCCCAGTAGGCGATGTAGCAGACCCGCTCAGCCCGCTCGTTACTGTGTAGAACTCGAACCGGCCGGGTTCTCGCTGGCCGAGCGTATCCGGCCCAAGCGGGGCCATGGGCACGGTCGGCAACGGCAGGGTGGTACAGGAGAGCAGGAGCGCCACCAGCGGTGGCGCTCCTGCAAGGATTCGACGCAACGGAACTCTATGTTCCGTCCCGACCGCGTCCGGCTATCTCGCTCCGAACCGGCCGGTATGCTTCGCATCGTGATGGAACATCGGCCAGTCGGTTGCAGCCAGCGTGCCGCCCAAACGGCCGGCGATGGCGAAGATGCCGCCGTAGCCGGACCAGGTGGAGATGTAGATGATACCGTACCGGTCAACAACCGCCGATGCTTGGTTGTCGAACGACAGCCGCCGCGGATGGCGCCCCGAGTTCCTCATGGACGTGGCCGCCATCGCCACTGCCCAGCGAGGTCCACCGGTCGGGTTGTTAACGTCGTAGGCGTAGAGCGAGTCGTCGCCCGCGATATAGATGATGTTGTGGGCGCAAAGCAGCGGCGTGCTGTTGATCGCTCTGAGGGAAACCGTAATCGGCCAGTCCGCCACCGGCATGTGGCTGTTCTGGTCAATCCGGTAGAGCTTGCCGTCGTCGCAGCCAAAGTAGATGTTGCCGTCGGGGCCGATGATTGGGGACGAAGAGACGGAGAACAGCGAATCGGTCGCGTACGACCAGACGATACTGCCATCCTTGAGTGCGAGCAGTTGGCCGGCTTCAGTGCCGACGTAGACCGTCCCGTCCGAGGCGATGGCCGGCGACGAGGAGATGCCGCGCGTGCTGCCGGTACTGACCTCCCAGTTCAGCGTGCCGCCGGGGGTAAGGGAGTAGACGTAGGCGGAGTCGTCGCAGCAGATGATGTTGCCGTCCGCCCCGATGGCGGGCGAGCTCGTCATATCCCGACGCAGGGGATAGCTCCAGACCTCGGTGGCGCTCGCGCCGTTGTCTATCAGCTTGTGGATGTGCTGGTCCTCACCGCCGCAGTAGATGCCGCCGTCGTTGCCCAGCGCCGCCGTCGCGGTCATGCCGCTGTCGCTGGTGCCAAACCGCCACTTGAAGGTGTCGCCGCGGCTGTCATCCGTGCTGAAGGCGTAGAACCCGCCGTTCTCGTTGCCGACATACCTCGTACCGTCGTCGCCGATGGTGGCCGAGGAGTTGTACTCCTCCGGGTCAGGGACGGAGAACTGGTTGACGAGGAACGATTGGTAGGCGTCAAACACGCACAGGCCCTCATCGTCATTCGTGCTGCCGCAGATAATCGCCGGCCAGGTGTTACCTTCCCGGCGCGTAGTGCCGATTGCCGGCGAAGCGACGAACTCCGCCTCGTAGCTCCAGATAATCTCGCCTTCGGCGACCGTCTCAAAGGTCGTCGTTGCCAGCGTGTCGTTGGTCAGCCCGGTCTGGTCGAAGACGCGGACCTGCACGGTGTAGGTGTGGGTATCACCGGTCGGGGTCCAAGTGGCATAGCCCTCTGTGAAGCTCGGGAAGAGCGGAGACGTCACCGAATCGGTGCCGTCGAAATACCACCGGTAGTAGAGGCTGTCGCCGTACTCGTCCCGCGCAACGGCATAGAACCGATACGCCGGGCCGCCGGCGATGCCGCGCAGCGGCGTGTGCTTCGCGACGATGGTCGGGGCATACGGTGGCACATTCGGTGGCGGGCCGAGGCTATCAACCGTCACCATCAGCGTGTCGGACCAGTCGGCGCTCCACTTGCCTTTCTCGTCTTTCGCGATCACCTTGACCGGATACACCCCGATTGCGCTCCAGGCATGAGACTGGGTGATCGTGTCGCCGGATTTCATGAGAGCAGTGGTGTCGGCCGTGCCGTCGCCCCAGTCAAAGGCATAGAGCACCCTGTCCTTGTTTGGGTCGGTTGTCATTGAGACATAAGTGGCCGTGTTGCCGAACTTCACCAAGGCCGGGCCGCTGGGCTTTGCCGGGATTCTCGGGGCCTTGTTCGGGCAGCCCGCGACGATCACGAGGACTGCCAGCAGCGATACTGTCAGGAGCAGACTTTTGCGCATGCTTCCTCCTGTTTGCGCCCTTGGGCCGCGAGCCGGCCCGGTTTGAAGCCTGTGAGGATCAATCCAGAAGAGAAGATACATCCCCTCCGGCGAGAGTTAATAACAGACGGGAAACGGCGCGGCGGCCGGTCGTTGACAGTGCGCCCGGGGCCATTTGCGCGAGACTTCGGCGGACCGGCTTGACCCTGGAACGAACCCTTCAGTCCCGTGTGAGCGACCCGGGACTGTTGCCGCCCTTTGACAACCGCGGCCGGGAGCCTACCATAGTTCGGATGACGCGCATGCTGTTCCGGCTGGCGCCGATGCTGCTCATGCCGGCCGTGAGCCTGGTCCTGGCCGCGGGCCATCGCGTACGAGACAACTTTGCCGGGCCGGCCTTTGCCGATACCATCGAAACCTTTGACGACGCCGACCTGCAGTTACGGTCATTTCCGGGCGAGGATATGCAGCCGGATTCATGGACTCTGGACGCGGTCAACACCTACCACAACTCGCCGTATTCGCTGAAACTGTACGGCAATACCTGGAAACTGGAGAGCATTGCGCCGAGGAACTTGGATACCGGGAGCGTATGGCAGGTGGCGATGTACACGGAAAGTCTCGGTGAAATCCAAGGGTTCGGGCTGGTGACGCATAGCGAGACCCTGCTCTATTCGTTTGCCGGGACCGAGATGGTTGACCCGCAGCGGTGGGTGCCCGTGTACCAGGGCGCGTTCACGCTCAGGACGTGGAACGTGTACGAGTTGCCGGTGGGCCAGGACTGGCTGGTCCGGTTCGGGTATCTGCCCACCATCATCGGGCTCGTGTTCATCAACGACAAGGACGCGGGCACGCGCGCCAAGGTCTACTTCGACGAGATAAGCGACGTCACGGACGACCGGCCGGTCGCGCCGCAAGTGGAAATAACGCACACGCTGGGCGAGGTCTTTCGCAGCGCGGGCGGGCAGGACAGCGTGCCGGTGCAGTTTCACAGCCGGGTCACCGACCCGGACAGCCGGAACCACCAGTACTTCTGGTATTTCGGCGACGACTCCACGAGCAGCGACTCGAATCCGAGCCACACCTACCTGGTCGAGGACAACCACGACTACACGGTGCTGCTTGCTGTCGAGGACAGCACCGGGCTATGGGGCAGAGCCTCGTGCCGAATCCACGTTGACCCGGGGCCGACATCTTTCCCGGTGAAGATGAACTTCACGGGCGACATCATGCTCGCGCGCCGGTATGACAACCCTGGCGGGCTAATTGACTCTCTCGGGGTCAATGCGATATTCGAACCGACCCTGCCGTGGCTGGGCGACGCCGCCGACATTACGGTGGCCAATCTGGAGGGCCCGATTACCGCGCAGGGCTCGCGGCATCCGACCAAGCCGATCGTGTTCCGGGGCAAGCCGAGGAACATAGCCGGGCTGGCGCACGCCGGCATCGACGTCGTCTCGCTCGCCAACAACCACATCATCGACTATGGCCTTGCCGGGATGCGCGAAACGCAGGAGAGCCTTGCGGCGAACTCCATCGCCTACTCGGGCGCGGGCGCGAACGCCGACGAGGCGTACCAGCCGGTGTTCCGGCAACAATCCGGGGTCAATGTCGCGTTCCTGGCGGCGTCCGACCGGAACGGCCAGTACGACAACTACCAGCCATACCTGGATGCCGGGCTGAACAAGCCCGGGTTTGCCATGCTTGATACCTATCACTTGCGCAAGCAGATACGGACAGTCGAGGGCGATGCCGACGTGACTATCGTGGAATTGCACACCGGCGAAGAATATGAGCCCGCGCCCACGCTCGGGCGCGAGAATGACGAAGTACTAAGGGGAAATGACGAAGTAGGAATGGCGAAAGGCGAATCTGGGGATGAATTCTACTCGTCGTTTGCGCTTTTCCCCGCGCCGGGCGATACCGAGGAGCGGCACCGGGCAATCGAGGCCGGCGCTGACCTCGTGGTCTGCCATCACCCGCACGTGCTTCAGGGGTTCGAGGTCTACCAGGGAAAGTTGATTGCCCACTCGCTCGGCGACTTCACGTTCGACCTCGACTACCCGGAAACGTACCCGGCCGTGATACTGAACGGCGTGATTGACGCGACCGGGTTCTACGATTATTCGCTCACACCGGTCTACATTGACAACATCCCGGTCCGGGCGTGGGGCGAACTCGGAGTCCACATCCTCGATTATCTTGCCCGGCGGTCGCGGGACCTCGGAACCTACGTCATTACTAACCGGGGCAGCGTGACCGCGAGAATCATCCTCGATACCACGGCGCTGCCGCGCAACGTTTACCCGCGCAGCGACGAACTCGAGCTGCGTGAAGAGGACGGCTATTGGGTTTCCGGCCCGCTGCGTCTGTCGCGCAACGGCAGCCTGTCGTCTATCGTCTCCGCCACGCCTTCCCGGAACTGGCAGTTCCGGGTCGGGCATGAGATGCTCTGGTTCGGCAACATGGAAGACGAAGGCTCCACACTCTGGCTGCTGAGCCAGGCTGGCGAAGGCTATGACACGGTCGCGTACCGGGGCAGCAGGTCAATGCGGCAGGTGCGCACGCAGGGGGGCAGCGCGATTACCACCAACCTCGAAGAGCGGATACTCTGCTACTCGGACTCGACCGGGTACACGCTCTGCGTCCGGCTCAAGACCCAGAACGCGGAGAGCGCCGGCGCAGCGGTCGAGTTCTACAGCACCCGGCCCGGCGGCAGTCCAATCGGCTCAGCCAACCTCGGCATCCAGGTGTCGGGCACGACCGACTGGACCTTCTACTACAACAACTTCACCCCGGCCACAAACACGCAGTACTTTGATATCTGGCTGACGAGCAAAGTGCCGCCGTCCGGAGACGGCAGCGCCTGGTTCGACGACGTCAGATTGGTTGAGTGGGAAGATTGGCAATCGCTCAGCGGACCGGTCAGCATTCAGCACCCGAATGACATCTACTGGGTTCAAATCCGGGCCGACGCGGCCACCGCCGGCGCCACGCTTTCCTACGAGGAGACCGACTTCAGCCCGCCGACAAGTGTGGCCCAAGTCACGGGCCGCGGGCCGATGTTCCGCTCGTTCCAGACCTGTCCGAACCCGGCTCTGTCCGCCGCCACGATCCGGTACGACCTGGACGCGGCGACCCCCGTAAACTTGAGAATCTACAACGTCCTCGGGCAGGAAGTCAAGACGCTTGTCAGCGGCAGGCAGTCAGAAGGCCTGAGGGCCGTCACGTGGGACGGCACGGACAACTGGGGGATGACCCTCGGCGCCGGCACGTATTTCTGCACCCTGCAGGCCGGCGGCCGAGCCCGGACGAAGCAGATCGTTCTCCTGAAGTGAACCGACAGACGGGACACGATCCAGAATCCCCGGCGGATTCCGGTCATGTCCCTTGCTGGGTCTATTTCAGTGGCGCGGGGGCGCCTCGCGGTGGCATCATTCTCAAAGACAGCGTCTGCATTTCGCCCAACGACCGCGGGTTCATGTTCGCGGACGGCGTGTACGAGTTCATCCGTAGTTATGAAGGCAGGCTGTTCCGGTCGGACGAGCACCTGACGCGGCTGAAGCACAGCCTCGACGCGGTGAGGATAGACTCGAGCGGTATTGCGGCGCTGAAGCCCATCGCGCTTGAACTGCTCAAGCGCAACGGACTGGCGGGAAGCGACGCCTCCGTCTACGTCCAGATAACCCGCGGCACGTGCCGCCGCGCGCTCGTTGTACCGGAGGCGCTCATGCAAACGGTGTACGTCGAGACAAATCCACTCCAAGCGCGGCCGGACAGGGCCGGTCAGGGCGTGTCGGTGATCACTGTTCACGACGTCCGCTGGTCGCGGTGCGACATCAAGGCGATTGGCCTGCTGCCGAACGTGCTTGCCCGGATGCAGGCGGCTGAAGCAGGCGCGGCCGAGGCTGTCTTTGTCCGCGACGGCGTAGTGACCGAAGGCACGCACACCAACGTCTTCGCGGTGATCGACGGCCGGGTGCACACTCACCCGGCGGACAATTACATCCTTGCCGGCATCACGCGTTCGACGGTGATCGAACTCTGCCGTGAACTCAAGATTCCAGTGTCCGAGACGGGAGTTACCGAAGCCCGTCTGCCGCTGCTCGACGAATTGTTCCTGGCTGCCACGACTGCTGAAGTACTGCCGGTTCTTCGCGTGAACAGCCGGCCCGTCGCCGACGGCAAACCCGGCCCGGTTACGCAGCGTCTCCAGTCTGCTTTCCGCGGGTTTGTCGACGTGCTTCTGTCGAAAACAGAATCCGGTCAGCGGCAGGGCTGACCTCGGGCGAGGCCGCAGCCCACCCGCGTCCACAACTCGAAGACAGCCTCCCGTCGTCCGCCAAACGGAACGCGGCTGGCGCCCTACGCCTCACAGCTTTCCGCCACGGCCTACCAGATCGGCGTTGGCGGACACCGGGAAGACTAACGGCGGCGCGGAAGCGCCGCCGTTGATCGTGTAAGTCTTTCTATCTGAGAAACTTCTCGGGCCCGGCCACGAATTGATCCTTGCAGCTTGCCGCGCAGAAGTAATACGTTTTCCCCTTGTGGTCGTAGCTGCACGCGGCATTCTCTTTAGTCACAGTCATGCCGCAGACCGGGTCGAGGTTGCCCTCTTCGTTCTTGTGTTCGTCTTTCATTCAGTCCTCCGCCTTGTTTGACTGCCGGCAGAAGGCGCGGGGTTCGATTCAGGCCGTCCGGTGTTCGGCCAGCCAGCGTCGAACCTCGGGCAACCAGGCATCCTTGATGTCGGCCGCGACCCAGCGGCCGACAATCTTGTCCCCGTCGGTGGCGACAACCAACGGCGGGGTATCGGTCCAGTCAAACCACGCGAAGTCGGCCAGATTCTCGGGTGTGGCCGCAGTCCCTTCGACGTACCTGACTTCAGGTACGACGCCGGCCCGGCTCAGCACGGCCTGGGCCTTCTTGCAGAGCTCACAATTCTCCTTGGCAAATACCTGAAAATTCAACTTGTCCTCCGGTTACGCAATTGGGATTCAAAGCTACTCCCCCCACACGCGAAATCAATAGTCTTCATCACGGAAGCCCGTCAACCAATTCCGGGCCGCGCGGCTCCGCTTCCGTCCTCTGTATCGGTCGGTGTTTCCCGTCGCAGACCGGAAGAACCTATAACTTGTGCCAGCGCCTTGACTCAAGTTTCCCTACCGACGGGGGCTGGGGTCAGGCGGGCGACTTGACTGCCCGGCGCGGATTGGATAGCATTTCGTGTTGAGGCGCGTTTAGCCAACCGCCGCACGCGCGGCGATAGGAGGAACGCTATGAAATCCGTCATGGTCATGGGGACCATCGTTCTGTTCGCAGCTGCCCTGTCCGCATTGCCGAGCTACACCGGCTACTCAGGCGCCCCTGGTACGAACGGCACCTGCGCCTCCAGTTGCCACGGGTCGTCCGGCGGCAGCATTGAGGTTGTCGGGTTCCCGGCCGCCTATGAACTCGACTCATCCTACGTCATCAGCGTGGTTCACCGCGGCGGTCCGTCCATCAGCAACTTCAACGCGTCGGTGCGCATCGATTCCACTTCGCATACCGCCGGCACGATTACCGCCGGTTACCGGACCGAGACATACAGCACCGGCAGCGAACCCAACGGCGTCCATCTCTCCAGCGGAGGCCGGGATTCCTGCACGTTCACCTGGCAGGCGCCGGACTCCGCGGTCGGCGACGTGAAACTCTACCTTGCCGGGCACCAGGACGGCGAGGGCGGGCCGAATACGGAAATCATCCTGACAGCGTCATTGGCGACCGGCATCAGCGAGGGCGCCGGCCGACCCCTCGGCCTCGCGCTCAGGCTCGAACCGACCGTTGCGACCGGCCGGATCGGAATCCGGCTGACGGTACCGCCCGGCTCACATCCGTCGCTGCGGGTTATCGACCGTGGCGGGCGGCTGGTGGCGAGGATTGCGGTCCCGGCCTCCGGACAACCGATTGTCTGGCTGCCACTTGACCGCAATGGCCGCCGCCTCGCCGCTGGCACGTACCTTGTCGTGCTCCTAAGTCGCGGCCAGCGAATGGTGCGCAAACTGGTTCTGAAGTAGGTTCCGCTGGTCAATCTACTGCGCCGGGGCGGGCCTTTGCTTGCCTCGGCGCTGGTCATTGCCGCGGCGGCCGCGAGCCTGTTCGGGCCAGAGCCGGTGCAGCGGCTGGTCGGCTCGGCGTGGTTCCTTGCTGCCGCCGGCGTGGTCGCCGCAACCAGCCTGCTTGCTGCCGTCGTTGCCATCAGACGCCGTTCGTGGCCCGGCGCCATCCAACACCTGGGACTGGTGATTGCCCTCGGCGGCGTTGTCGTGAACCAAACCACGGCCCGCAACGGCTACCTGTTCCTGGAACAGAGGGCCGGAGCCGGCAACGTCTTTCTGAGCCGTGACTTGCGCCGAGCCGAAGAACTGCCGGAACCGCTGGCCCTGGATTCGGTAGGCTCCGTCCTGGCGAGGGCTTTCCGGCCCGCGCCGGTCGCCTGGGTCACGGTGAAGGCGAGAGGCGAAATGTCCAAGGCCGTGACCTACAACCGGCCGCTCAAGGCTGCCGGCTGGCAATTCCTGCTCACCCAGACTGTCGAACCCGGTTTTCTCAACGAGTACGAACTCGCGGTGGACGGAGAAGAGTACCTGCTGATGCACAACCAGGTGATCGAACCCGCGCCCGGCCTGCACGTCTGGAGCTTCACGTACGATGTCGACGCGCGCCGGGTCGGACTGATGTTCGGCAGCGAGCAACAGTGGCTCGGCATCGGTGACAGCGCGACACTTCAGGGCCGAACCGTTAAGCTCACGTCCGCGACCTTTGCCGCCGATTCGGGCGTCATCTTCGTCGTCAATGACGCCCGGTTCCGGTTCATCATCTTCGCCGGGTTCGGCCTGATGCTGCTCGGCCTGGTTCTATCGCTGTTCCGGAGGGAAGAACAATGACCGGCCCGCCTGCCGCGCCGGCCGCAGCGCAGGCAGGCCCACTCCCGCTCTACCTCGCGCTGGCCGCGTATGCGGTTGCCGCAGTTAGCGCCGGGCTCAGCCGTGGCCGCCGTACTGCACGCGAACTGTCGGCCGCGAGCCTCATCGCATCGGTCCTCGGTCTCGCGCTGCAGCTCGGCTTCATTGTCTTTCGTACGACTGCGACCGGGTTCCTGCCATTTGCCTCCCGGTTCGAGTCAATGGCCCTCTTCGCCGTTTCGGTGCAGGCCATCGGTCTCATCGTCTATCTCGTAACCCGCCAGAACTCGGTCAAACTCGGCGCCGACGCGGTCAGCGTCGTCCTGCTGGTCGGTGCCCTGATGCCGGTCGGGCTTCATCCCGGCGGGAACCTGAACCCGATTCTCAACAGCCCGTGGTTCGCGTTCCACATCCTCGTCTCATTCGGCGGCTACGCCTGCTTCACCGTCGGGTTGGTGTGGAGCGTCGCGTTCCTGCGCGACCGGCTGCTCGACTTCAACCCTTCGGTCCGGCGCCGACTCTCCATAGCCGGGCTACTGCTGCTCGGCGCCGGCATCATGACCGGCGCGATGTGGGCCGACTCGTCGTGGGGCACCTACTGGGGCTGGGACCCGAAAGAATCCTGGGCCTTGCTCACCTGGACTCTGGCAATGGCCGGGCTGCACTTGGCCGGCACCCGGACCCGGCGCTGGCCGGCGGTACTTGGTTTCGGCCTTGTCTTTGCTACAATGATGTTCACGTTCATCGGTATCAACCTGCTTAAGTGGGGTTTGCATCGATACTAGCGAAAGCGAGTCGAATTATGGAAAGGAGTCACATGAAGGCTATAATAGTACTTACGTCCGTGTTGCTGGCGTCTACATTGGCCCCGGGGCATGAGAACTACGTCGGCTACTCAGGAGCGCCGAACGGGAACGGAGCGTGCGCCAGCGCATGCCACGGTTCATCGGGCGGAACGATTACAGTAAACGGTTTCCCGACCAACTACGCCGCTGGTCAGGCCTACACGATCACTGTAGCACATGATGGTGGCTCGTCCATTGAGAACTTCAACGCATCGGTGCGCGTCGGGTCCGGCCTGACCAATGCGGGCACGATTGCCGCCGGGGCGAACACGGCAGCGTACACCGTCGGCGGGGAAACCAACGGCGTCCACTTTTCCAGCGCCGGGAAAGAGTCCGGTACGTTCACCTGGACCGCACCGAGCCCCGCTGTCGGTACCGTGAAGCTCTATCTCGCCGGCCACCAGGGCTCCAGCGCTGGCGGCAAGAACACCGAACTGGTTCTGATCGCGCTAGGCGCAGGCATCGCCGAGGGCAACCGCGGCAAGGTGCGCAGCGCGGAGTTCCGCCTGGAGCAGAGCGTCGTGACCGACCATCTTGTCATGCGCATCGACAACCCGCGGGCTCCGGCCCGGGTTCGGATCATTGACCGGAACGGACGGGTCTTGGCGAAGCTGGCGGTCGCCGCCGGCAGCAACCAGACCGTGGCATGGCCCCTGCTCGACAGCCGCAACCGCCGTCTGTCCGCCGGCACCTACTACGCCGTGTTCGACGCTTCCGGCGCGCGCACCATGGCCAAGTTCACGGTCGTGGCCCGCTGAGTCGGAACCGCCCACAATTCGACGCTCCGCCTCCGCTGTAGAGTGTCCGCCATTTGACGCAGGCCTGCCCGGATGTTATCCTACGCCTGCAGGGGACTGTCCCTACGTGGACTGTCCCCAGAACCGGAACGTGAAGACCACCATTGAAAAGACCCTGCGCGGCCTCGGCCGCGCGTACGAGCGTCTGCTCGAGGCCAAGGCCGACCGCCGTCTGTTCCTGGTCGGCGGTACAATCCGGGACATCCTGCTTGGCCGCGAGCCGACCGACTTCGACTTCGCGGTCTCCGGGTCCGGCCTTGAGTTCGCGGCCGCTTTTGCCCGCAAGGTCCGCAGCAGCCTGGTCGTGCTCTCCGAGCCGGATGACGAGGCGCGCGTCGTATACCGAAAGCCGAACCCTGGGGACAGTCCCCGGTCGGGGACAGTCCCCGTCACGTTCGACTTCAACGGCTTCGGCGACCGCACCATCAACACCGACATCATGCGCCGGGACTTCACGGCCAACGCCCTGGCCATGGAAGTCCTGCGCGATGGCGTCGGCGAACTGGTGGATATCGTCGGCGGCAGAAAAGACATTGCCGACCGCCTGCTCCGTCCGGTGAGCGCGGACTCGCTCAAGCTCGACCCGCTCCGGCTGCTCCGCGCCATCCGCATCGGCCTTGAGCTCGACTTTCGCATCGACGAGACGGTCTTCGACCTTGCCCGCGCCGTCACCCTCATCGAAACCGCGCCGGAACGCATCGGCTCGGAACTGCTCCGGATAATAGAGTCGCCCGGTTCCTACACCTACATCCGTAAACTCTTCGAACTGGGCCGGCTTTCGGACATCCTGCCCGAGCTCGTACCGCTGCTCGAAGACGAAGACCTGCGCGAGCACTCACTCCGCACGTATTTCAAGGTTGAGGAAATCGTGAGCAGCGAGTCCTTCTTCTCCCGGTTCGAGCCCGAATGGACAGCCTACTTCGACCAGTGGGGAGCGACGGCTGACAGCCCGGAACCCGAACCCGAGAACCCCAGAACCCCCGAACCCTCTCCTTCGCCTTTCCGCCGCGGCCTCCTGAAGCTGGCCGGCCTGCTCCACGACCTGGCCAAACCCGAGACCCGGTTCATCAACACCGAAGGCGAAGTCCACTTCTACGGCCACGACAGCCTTGGTGCGCGGGCCGCGAGCCGTATCGGCCGCGACCGCCTGCGCCTCTCCCGGGCCCAGACTGCGATGCTCTCGACGCTCGTTGCCGAACACATGCGCCTGCACCTGCTTGCCACCGCCCCGGACCTGACCGACCGCGCGGTGCGCCGGTTCTTCCGCGACCTCGGCGAAGAAGCGTTCGGCATCATGATTCTCTGCTTTTCCGACGGCTGGGCCACTGCCGGCCGCACCGGGCACCTCGAAGACACGATTACCCGGATGATTGACCAGCGGCGGGCCGAAGCCGCGAAGCTCAAGGTCAAGCGCTTCGTCACCGGCTACGACCTGATTGCCCTCGGCATGAAGCCCGGCCCGGCCTTCAAAGTCATCCTGCAGGAACTCGAAGACCTCCAACTCGAAGGCGTGATAACCAGCACGGAACAAGGCCTCGAGTACCTGAAGACACACCTGCCCGCGCTTAGCGCGGGCAATTCCCAATGACCAAGTCCAGCACGGAAAGTCCCAAGTCCCACGGCAGTCCGAAATCTGCAATCTGCAATCTGCAATCTGCAATCTCCTTTGTCTACGGTCCTGTGCGAAGCCGTCGCCTCGGCCTCTCGCTCGGCATCAACATCATCCCGGCCAAAACCTGCACGCTCGACTGCATCTACTGCCAGTGCGGGCTCACCACCCGCAAAACGGTCACTCGCGAGTCATTCTTCCCGGTCGCCGACATCCTCGCCGCCGTCCGTTCCGCTGTCCGCAACTCGCAACCCGCAACTCGTAACTCGCAACTCTCCTTCCTGACGTTCTCCGGCGAAGGCGAACCAACCCTTAACAAGGACATCGGCCGTATCATTCGCCGCCTGAAGAAGGAATTCCGCGTCCCGGTCGCGGTCATCACCAACTCGACGCTGCTGACCGACCCGCAGGTCCGGCGCGACCTGTACGCGGCCGACCTAGTTGTGCCTTCGCTCGACGCCGCGGACCAGCGCAACTTCGCCCGGGTTGACCGCTGCCACCCGGGCATCAAGGTCCGGGACGTCATCGAAGGCTTGAAGCTTTTCCGGCGCTACTATCGCGGCAAGATGTGGCTCGAAATCATGTTCGTCAAAGGCATCAACGACTCGGTCGAGCACGTCATCGCCCTGCGCAAGGCGGCGCACGAGATACAACCCGACCGGGTCCAGCTCAACACCGTTGTCCGTCCCCCGGCCGAGAAGTTCGCTCGACCCATGTCCCACGACGACCTCGTGCAAATCCAGTGCCTGTTCGGCCCAAACACAGACATCATCGCTGAGACCAAGGACAAAGGACCAAGGACCAGGGACAAAGTCGGCGTCCTGCCCGATGAAGCGATCCTTGCGACCGTGCACGGCCGGCCGGTCACGCGGAAGGACCTTGCGGACTCGCTCGGCATCGCGCCCCGTACCCTGACCGCTGCCCTGCGCGGGCTCGTGCGCTCAAAGCGCATCAAGTCCGTTGACTACTCGGGCAAGACCTTCTACGAACCGGCCTGAACCCGCGGTAACGCGGACACCCACAGATTTCGCAGATTACACGGATGTGAGAACCGCCAAGGCCGCCAAGAACGCCCAGGTGCCGAACTCCGGACTTCTGACTTCTAGCTTCTGATATCTAACATCTGACTTCGCCCGACGTCACTCGGAAGTCGGACGGCCGCAAGCCGTGAGCTGTAAGCCGTAGGCCGTCTCCTCCACGGCGGGTCAATCGACGACCCCGACTCCGACGACCGGGACTAGCCCGCTGCCCGCCAGTCTTCGGTCCTGCGACTCCCGCTTGACTTCTGTCCGCCTGCATCTAGTATTCCGAACTCGATTTGGCGCACCCCAGGAGGGGTGAAATGGCTAGAACAAAGAACACTCAGCAGAAGAACGGCAACGGCGCGAACGTAGGCTTCGAAGCCCAGCTCTGGCAGGCTGCGGACAAGCTCCGCGGCGTGATGGACGCGGCCGAGTACAAGCACGTCGTGTTGGGCTTGATATTCCTCAAGTACGTCTCCGACGCATTCGCGGAGCGCCACGCCGAACTGGACGCGGCTACCCACAATCCGAAGGACAGAGACTACTACACCACCGATGAGAAGCAGCGGGAGGCAACCCTGGAGGACCGGGATGAGTACCTGTCCGCGAATGTGTTCTGGGTCCCACCCGAAGCTCGCTGGTTCACACTTCAGCGACGCGCCAGGGAGCCACTCATCGGCAGGCTGCTGGACGCGGCGATGGAAGCCGTAGAACGCGACAACCCCAAACTCAAAGGCGTGCTGCCAAAGATCTACGGTCGCGAGCAGATAAGCAAGGCAACGCTCGGCGGCCTGATTGACATCTTTGCCAACGTCGGGCTCGGCGACAAAGAGAGCCGGTCCAAGGACGTACTGGGCCGCGTTTACGAGTATTTCCTCGGGCAGTTTGCCTCAGCGGAAGGCAAGAAGGGCGGCCAATTCTGGACCGCCAAGTGCGTCGTGCAACTACTCGTGGCTATGCTTGAACCGTTCAAGGGCCGCGTCTTTGACCCGTGCAACGGCTCAGGCGGGATGTTCGTCCAGAGCGAGAAGTTCGTACAGGCTCACGGCGGTCGTATCGGCGACATCTCGGTGTTCGGCCAGGAGCGGAATCAGACCACCTACCGGCTCTGCGTGATGAACCTCGCCATTCGCGGCATCGAGGGCAGCATCGCCTGGAATAACGAAGGCTCGTTCCTCAACGACGCGCACAAGGACCTAAAGGCCGACTTCGTGATGGCCAACCCGCCGTTCAACGACTCAGACTGGGGCGGCGACCGGCTCAAGGACGACAAGCGCTGGAAATACGGCGTGCCGCCCGAGGGCAACGCCAACTTCGCCTGGGTCCAGCACTTCATCCACCATCTCACACCGACCGGCATGGCCGGCTTCGTCCTTGCCAACGGCTCGATGGCCTCGAACCAGTCCAACGAAGGCGTAATCCGCAAGAACATCATCGAGGCTGACCTTGTTGACTGCATGATTGCCCTGCCCGGCCAGCTCTTCTACTCGACGCAGATCCCTGTATGTCTGTGGTTCATCGCCCGCGACAAGAAGGGTGGCAAACTGCGCGACCGTCGCGGCGAAACCCTGTTCATCGACGCGCGCAAGCTCGGTATGATGGTTGACCGCACGCATCTCGAACTGACGCCGGATGACATCGAGAAGGTAGTTAGGACGTACCACGCCTGGCGCGGTTCTCTTTCATCCCCTCGCCCGCGTGCGGGAGAGGGTAAGGGTGAGGGTGCATACAAGGACGTCCTTGGCTTCTGCAAAGGTGCGAAGCTGGAGGAAATCCGCGGACACGGTCACATCCTCACGCCCGGTAGGTACGTTGGCGCCGAACCCCAACCCGAAGACGCCGAACCCCTCGCCGCCAAGATGAAGCGCCTGACCGCCGAGCTTGAGACGCAGTTCACCGAGTCGGCGAGGCTGGAAAAGGAGATTCGGAAGAACCTGAAAGGGCTGGGGCATGACCGCTAGGCGACGGCCAATTGTGCAACGGCCCGTTGCACAATTGCCATGCGGCTACGCCGCCCTGCTCAAGGACATAAAGGCGCGCGTCCGCGCGGCCCAACTCAAGGCCGGCCTTGCGGTCAACCGCGAACTCGTCCTGCTCTACTGGCATATCGGCCGCGAGATACTCGCTCGCCAAAAACAGGAAGGCTGGGGCGCAAAGGTCATTGACCGTCTGTCGCGCGACCTGAGCCGTGAGTTCCCGGAGATGAGCGGCCTGTCGCCCCGCAATCTGAAGTACATGCGGGCGTTTGCCGAGGCCTGGCCGGAAGAGCCATTTGTGCAGCAGCTTGCTGCACAAATGCCCTGGTTCCACAACTGCGTGCTGCTGGACAAGGTTGCCGACACGGAGGCACGTCGCTGGTACGTCCGAGCCACGGTCGAACACGGCTGGAGTCGCAACGTCCTCGTGCACCAGATTGAGACCGACCTGTACCGCCGCCAGGGCAAGGCCCTCACCAACTTCAAGCGCACGCTGCCCGCGCCGCAGTCCGACCTTGCCCAGCAGGTGCTCAAAGACCCGTATACCTTTGACTTCCTGACGCTGGGCGCGGCCGTGCGGGAGCGCGACATTGAACAAGGGCTGGTCCGTCACGTCGCCCGGTTCCTGCTCGAACTCGGCTCCGGCTTCGCCTTTGTCGGCGAGCAGTACCGGTTCGAGGTTTCGGACAAGGAGTTCTTCGTCGACCTGCTCCTCTACCACACGCGGCTCCACTGCTACGTTGTTGTCGAACTCAAGGCGGGCGAGTTCAAACCCGAACACACCGGCCAGCTCAACTTCTACCTCTCCGCGGTCGACGACCGGCTCAAGACCGCGGGTGACAACCCATCAATCGGCATCCTGCTCTGTGCCGCCAAGGACAAGCTCATTGTCGAGTATGCGCTTAGAGACGTGAAGAAGCCAATCGGCGTGGCCGAATGGAGGACAAGACTGGTACGGACTCTCCCGCGCCAGTACAAAGGCAGCCTGCCGACGATAGAAGAACTCGAAGCCGAACTGACCGGTGGTGCGAAGACACCTGCCGCGCCCAAGAAGAAGTCCATCGGCTTCAGATCGGAGCAAAGATGAAGCGCCTGACCGCCGAGCTTGAGCAGCAGTTCGCCGAATCGACGAAGCTGGAGAGGGAGATATGGAGGAATCTTGGCAGTGTGCAGCGAACAGGATAGTTGCCCACCCCCACCTGGTTTCGACCTTGAGCGCGAGAGGGACAACGCGCTGGAGCGGGTTGTTGAAGCGCTTTCCTCGACGCCGTTGACGAAAGTTGTCACCATCTGGGGCGCCGGCGCTTCGGTCAACTCCGGCTACGCCAGTGGGGGCTATCTGCGTGACCGGATGCGCAATGAACTCAAGGGAACAATCGGCTCGGATGACGAGGCCGGTTCTACAAGCAAGAACCTCAGCAGTGATGTCCGAAACGAAATCGCCAACTACCGCGTCAACGGCATCCCGGCCGACATCACGCTTGGTCGCGTTCTGAGACTGTATGCGGCTCTGCACGGCGTCGATAAGCTGTGGGAGTGGCTCAAGTTCTACATACCGCTTTCGGACAAGCGAACCAAACCTCCCTACTTCCCATCTCTTTCCCACGAGGTGTGCGCGCACCTGGCCAACAGCGGTTTGCTCAAGTTCTTCATCGTATTGAATTTCGACGAGTTGGTGGAACAGGCTCTTGCGGACGAGATGGGAAGAACTGAATTTGAGGTCGTCGCCTCGAAGAGCGAATTCGAGCGTCTAAAGCAGGCCTATGCAACAGACTGGGGGGCCATCTGTGGACACCCCGAGGCAAAGGCGTTCGTCCTCAAGCCACACGGCACTATATCGCGTGGACTTACACTCAGACACTTCCCCGAATTGGTGCATGATTTCGAGCCCGAGAAGCAGCCACCGCTCGCCGAAGCGATGCGTGACTCCGTGCTGCTATTCCTCGGATTCGCCAACGAAGACGGTGACTTCCAGAAGCTACTACAGCGGACCTTCGCCTGTGGCACGACGGGCGACGCCATCGTCGTCAGTCGGCGACCGTGGCGCCTGGAGCGGGACGTTTTGACTGGGTCAAAGAAGAACGACGTCTACCTGTATTCGGGAGAGGTAGATGATTTCTTCCGGTCGTTAGCAGAGCGGTTGTACGTTAGCCCGGTTTCCCGCCAGCGGACGTGCGGGCCGGGCGAGCTGGGCCCGTGTACACGGCAGAAGCCGATCCGGCACCTAATCCGCGGCCGGTTCTTCGACCTCTTCGCCCGTCGGCTACGGAGCAAGGATGACGAGGCTGGTGTGCGTCGAATAGATAGTGGCCTCACACGTGTCGAGCGTGGCTGGTATGACAAGCGAGCGTATGAGCTCGAACTGCTCATGTATCTCATGAAGACGCGTGGCCTATTCATACAGATTGCCACAGCAGATTGTCTCCGTATCGGTGCGGCCTACAGACGCTGTCTGGATTGGGACCCTATCGACTCGCTGGAACCGTGCACCGTACTGGAGAGGATGCTAAATGCAGACGACCAACTTATAGGACACTGCGACGTGATGGACCACCTCGACATGAAGGCCATCAACGCCCAATGGTGCTTCCTGCGCGTGCCTGAAGCGCTCCGTACGCGCCCGGATCCCATCAAGGACAGCATCGATCTCGTCGCCGAGCGCTACTGCCAGCATCTAGTGAAGAAGATAACGGAGGTCAAGGTACTCAGTGGGTTTGACATCCCGGGGTCGGCGATGGAGCGTCTTAGAGCCGAGTTGCCTGGGCGACTGCTCGAGTTGACGCGCGGTTTCGACGTGGACGTAGGACCAGTGGACGTCGCCAGCATGATGAGATTCGTCTGGCCGAAGCCGCTACATCGGCGGTCGGAGTTCGACGCCGTATCAGTCAAGCTGTTGCAGACCGACTGGAACAGGCTACGCGTGGCCACAATCTCGGCCGAGTGGCTGGCAAGGGAACGCCTAGCCGAGTTGAAGGCCGCAATTCAACTCAGCGGTTTTGTAGAACTGGACATCCTTAGCAATTTGGACATCTTCACCGACAGAGGGACGTGTTCGGTCGAGGACACGTTTCACTACCAGCAAATGGTGAAGTCCATCGCGTTCCTCCTGTCCGGCTTGGCCACCGCGGGCCGAGTCTACGTGCGGTGGTACGTGGTTCGCAACTTGGGTCACCATGTCGTCATAGCTTCGAAGAGTCGGGGGCAGGAACTGGACGAGGATTTCATCGGTGCCATGTACTTTCGCCGGCTCGGCAAAGACACGACTGTGCACCCAATCTATCTTGAAGGGCAGGCTGATATAAAGACGCTCGCGTCGCACTTCGATGCGCGGTCGCACGGAGTAGGCGACCAACGGTGGCATACTTGTGATTCCAAGCACGGTATGTTGTTCTCGGCCGCCGTTGCAGACGGCCAGACCGAGGTCACAGGCCCACCGGTTGAATCCGAACCCAGCCTCTACAGGACCTACGGGACACTTCTTCAGCACCTGGTCGCCCTCGTGCCGAACCTTCGGGTGCGCTCTCAACGGGTCCCGGAATCGCCACCGTGTTAGACAAGTCAGGATTGTACTGACCATGCCGAGCGAGTGGCGGGAAACGACGTTGGGCAGAATAGCCCTCGGCGAGGGCGGGCTCGTCGATGGGCCGTTTGGCTCGAATCTCCCGGCATCCCTGTACACAGCGGACGGCGTACCAGTCGTACGTGGCAGTAATCTCTCGCTCGGCAACCGTCGGTTTGTCGATGACGAGTTCGTCTTTGTCTCCGCCGAGACTGCAGTCCGTCTGGCTCGGAGTGTTTGCGTGCCAGACGACATTGTCTTCACGAAGAAGGGAACACTCGGACAGACAGGTATTGTCCCCCGGAGATGCCGGCATAGGAAGTTCCTGCTCTCGTCCAACCAGATGAAGCTGACCGTGAATAGGCAGCTAGCTGACCCGCTCTTCGTGTACTATTACGTCACAGCTCCGACAGCACGCGCGAAGCTGATCCGCGACGCGGAAGCGACGGGCGTGCCCAAGACGAACGTAGCTTACCTGAGGCAGTTTCCGATATTGCTGCCGTTACTTGCTGAACAGGAGGCCATCGCCCGCATCCTCGGCGCGCTGGATGACAAGATCGAGTTGAACCGGAAGATGAACGAAACGTTGGAGCAGATGGCCCGGGCAATCTTCAAGTCCTGGTTCGTAGACTTCGAATCCTTCCGTGACAAGGGGACAGTCGAGTCCGAGTTGGGCAGGATTCCGAAGGGATGGCGCGTCGGACGCGTGGACGAAGACTTCAACCTCACCATGGGCCAATCCCCGCCGGGCGAGACGTACAACGAAAGTGGCGAAGGTATTCCGTTCTACCAAGGACGTACGGATTTCGGATTCCGCTTCCCGACGGTCCGAGTGTTCTGCACCGCCCCGACCCGAATGGCCAAGGCAGGCGATACGCTTGTTAGCGTTCGCGCACCCGTCGGCAGCGTGAACATGGCTTCAGGCGAGTGCGCCGTAGGTCGCGGCGTTGCCGCGGTTCGGCACAAGTCAGGAAGCCGTTCCTATACCTACTACTTCATGCGTTCCCTTGAGCCGGAGTTCGCTCGCTTCGAGGCCGAAGGCACGGTCTTCGGCTCGATCAACAAGGACGACTTCCACGCCATCGAACGAGTTGCCCCGCCGTCTGCCGTTGTCGAGGCATTCGAGAGAACGCTGTGCCCCTTCGACCAGCGAATCGGGAGCAACGAAGCCGAATCCGGTACCCTCGCCGCCATCCGTGACGCGCTCCTGCCGAAGTTGATGATCGGCGAACTACAGGCGCAGGAAACGGGGCGGTTCCGACAAGGCGTCGGCGTATGATCAACCGGCTTCAGCTACTTCGTAACATTGGGCAATTCGACTCAGTGACCGCCGCCGCGAACATTCCCCTCGCTCGACTTACCCTCGTCTATTCCGAGAACGGCCGGGGCAAGACGACGCTCGCTGCCATCCTGCGTTCACTGGCCACGGGCGACCCTCTTCCGATTGCCGAGCGAAGACGCCTTACTGCTCAGCGCCCACCCCATGTGGTACTTGAGTGCAGCGGAGGGCCTCCACCGGCAGTATTCGAGAACAACGCCTGGAGCCGCACCCTGACGGACATAGTGGTGTTCGACGACGTCTTCATCGACCAGAACGTGTACTCCGGTCTGTCCGTGCAGGCGCGCCATAGGCAGAACCTGCACGAGCTGATTCTGGGCGCGCCAGCTGTGGCGCTGAGTAGACAGCTCCTGCAGTTCGTGGAGAGAATCGAGGAACACAACCGGGAGTTGAGGGCAAGGGAACGTGCCATCCCGACGGCGGACAGAGGTCCGTTCTCCATGGACGAGTTCTGCGCGCTACCCGCACGGCCTGACATTGACCAAGCCATCCAGGAGGCAGAACGCGCTCTGGCCGCTGCGCAGGAACAGGATGCGATTCGCACGACGCCGCCCTTCGAGTTGCTGAGTCTGCCCGAGTTCGACCTCGCGGCGGTCGAGCGGGTTCTCCAGCAAGACTTGGCGGCTCTCGATGCTGCTACTCTGACGCAGGTTCAGACACATCTAGCCCAACTGGGTCGCGGCGGCGAGACGTGGGTGGCCGACGGGATGCGCCGTATCCCGCAGGTGGGCGGCGCAGCCGTAGAGCCGTGCCCATTCTGCGCACAGGACCTTCAGGGGTCGCCCGTGATACAGCACTACCGGGTGTATTTCAGCGACGCATACGCCGCTTTGAAGCGGACGGTGTCAGACGCACTCGGGGCGCTAAACCGCGCACACGGCAGCGATGTGCCGGCGGGATTCGAGCGTGCGTTGAGGGTTGCCGTTGAACGCCGGCAGTTCTGGTCTCGGTTCTGCGAAGTCGCGGAATTCACGCTCGACACAGCCACGATTGTCCGGGACTGGAGAGCAGCTAGAGAAGCCGTCGTGGCGCAGCTGGCTACAAAGCAGGCCGCTCCGTTTGATAGCATGGGGATTACGGCCGAGACCCGGGTACTCGTGGTGACCTACGAAGCTCACCGAGCGACGATCGCCACGACCAACCAACTGCTTCGGGAGGCCAACCAGGCCATCAACGTTGCGAAGGAGCGAGCGGCGACGGCCAACTCGACCATCCTCGCTGCCGACCTCGCCCGGCTCAAGGCCTTGAGGGTCCGGCACACACCACAGACCACGCCGCTCTGCGACGACTACCTGCGGGAACGCGCGGCCAAGGAGATTACCGAGGGGCTGCGCGACCAAACCCGGGCTCAACTGGAGCAACTCAGGACGACCGTGTTCCCAGGATACCAGACCGCCATTAACCTCTACCTCTCAAGGTTCAATGCGGGCTTCAGACTCGACAGCGTGACGTACGCCAACACCAGGGGCGGCCCGACCTGTATCTACAACGTGCTCATCAACAACATGCCAGTCGCCATCGACGGCGCTGACCCCATACCGGGGGAACCTTCCTTTCGCAATACCCTCAGCGCGGGTGATCGCAGCACTCTAGCCCTGGCCTTCTTCTTCGCCTCGCTCGACCAGGAATCGAGGCTTGCGAACAAGGTCGTCGTCATCGACGACCCGATATCGAGTCTGGACGAACACCGCGCGTTGACGACGGTGCAACAGATACGACGGCTCGCCGAGCGAACCGCTCAGGCGATTGTTCTCTCCCACAACAAGCCATTTCTGTGTCGACTCTGGGAGGGAGCGGACGCCACCGCACGAGCGGCTCTTGAAGTAGTCCGCGATGGCGACGGCTCCACTTTGCGCACGTGGGATGTAGCCCAAGATTCGATTACGGAGCATGACCGCCGTCATAGCAATCTGCGCGACTATCTTGCTCGCAGGGCAGCAGACACGCGAGAAGTGGCTCGGTCCATCCGCCCGCATCTAGAAGCATTCCTTCGCGTGGCGTACCCTGAGCACTTCACGCCCGGAAGCATGCTTGGGCCATTCATAAGCCTATGTGACCAACGAGTTGGGACCGCACAGGAGATACTTGACGCCGAATCCATCCAAGAACTGCGAGACCTTAACGAGTACGCGAGAAGATATCACCATCAGGGATGGGAGATTGAGCCGATAAACGATGGCGAACTACACGGCTTCGTAGAAAGAGCGCTGCGGTTTGCTCGACGATGCACTTGAGCCTGTCTTTCACCGAATCCACTGTCGAAGATGCGGCCCTAGCCTGGCTGGCCGAGTTGGGCTGGGCGGTGAAGCACGGACCGGACATATCGCCTGACGGCGATACCCTCACCCGGCCTTCGGCCTCCCTCTCCCAATGGGAGAGGGAAAGAGGGCGAGGGGGCAAAGCCTGGGAGAGGGAGAGTTGTGTCGAGGGCAGCAGGCACAGTAGAGCAGGGTCGGGAGTGGAATTAGGTAATGTCGCGCGAATTGGGTAATGAATTGGGTAACAAGGTAAGAGCCGCTGGTTCGCATAGCTGGCCCAGCGGCCGAAGCCTCTGTAGGTTCCCTACACTGGGTAGAGAATCACCTAATCATCCAGATAGCAACCGAAAAGTCAAGCGCTATCCGGATGCATACTCGACTCTGGGTGTTAATGGCAACCCGGAATAGCTCACGACGACCGGGGTACTACGCTAACACGCGGAGTGCCAGACAGTTACGCGCTCCGGAGTGTTAATGGGGTGTAAATGGCGATAGGCCGTTTCTCCGAGTCAGTTGTCGAAGACGCCGCCCTGGCCTGGCTGGCTGAGCTGGGCTGGGCCGTGAAGCACGGGCCGGAGATTGCGCCGGGCGAGTTGTTTGCCGAGCGCAAGGACTACGGCGAGGTCGTCCTGCTGGAGCGGTTCCGAAACGCCCTGCAGCGGTTGAATCCGAGCCTGCCCGAGGACATGCTTGCCGACGCGGTGCGTCGGGTACAGCGACCCGACTTCCCGCTGTTGTCCGCGAACAATCAGCAGCTCCATCGCTGGCTGGTTGACGGCATCACTGGCGAGTTCCGAGCATCGGACGGCGAGGTACGCGGGCACCCGGTGCGGCTCGTTGACTTCGACGACCCTGATAACAACGACTGGCTGGCCGTGAACCAGTTCACCGTAGTCGAGAACGGGCACAACCGCAGACCGGACATCGTTCTGTTCGTGAACGGCCTGCCGCTGGGCGTTATCGAGCTGAAGAACCCGACCGAGGAGCAGGCCGACGTCTGGTCTGCCTATGGCCAGCTTCAGACGTACAAGGCGGAGATTGGGACGCTCTTCAACTACAACGATGCCATGGTGGTGTCGGACGGGCTCGAGGCTCGGATGGGCACTTTGACCGCGGGCAAGGAGTGGTTCCTGCCGTGGCGGACGATAGAAGGCCAGGCCGCAGAGCCAACATCAAGGCCGCAGCTTGAGGTGTTGCTCAAGGGCGCGTTCGAGCCGCGTAGGTTCCTTGACCTTCTGCGCTACTTCATCGTATTCGACGACGATGGCTCAGGCCGGCTCGCTAAGAAGATGGCCGGGTATCACCAGTTCCACGCGGTGCAGGTGGCGGTGGATGCGACCGTGAGGGCGTCACGGCCGGACGGGGACCAGCGGTGCGGGGTAGTCTGGCACACTCAGGGTTCGGGA
>JAPLUO010000396.1 GCA_026397595.1 Caldifarciminota bacterium | reverse complement strand
CTAATGGCGTTGCTGCGGTCCTATCACCAGCGCGGGCGCGACCTGAAGGACCTGCTGGACAATATCGAACCCTGAGGGGGCGACCCCTTATCATCACACCACTATCCCAAACAACCGGTTTGCAGCTTTCGATTTCTCTGCCACACGTCAGGTAGTATAGACTCGGTAACAGGGCCATGTTATCAGGCAGCCGGGAATCACTATCTGTTGAATGTCCGGTTGCGGAATGGCCCGGGAAGTCAAGGAAGCGGGATTGGCCGGCCGACGGCCTACGGTGCGCGGTTTGTGGCCTAGAGCTCCTGGTTCATTATAATGAACCGCGCGACATTGGCGGCACGCTGTCTGTCTGGCGTCTTGAGTCCGCTACTATGAACTGGGAACTGGGAGCTGACAACTGGTCACTCGCGGCCTGCGGCCGCTTTGGCTTGCGCTGATGGCAGGGGAGACGTCCGCGTGCGTCAGCCCGGGCGGGGTTGCGACGGTAGCTCGTCCTGACGCGCGCCCGAATCCGATTCAGCAAAGCGTCCACGAAATCCCAGAAGCAGACGGGGCCGCGAGGGCCCCGTCTGCATGCGAAGATGAGCCGTGCAGCTATTCGATAACGAGCTTCCGGGTCAGGCTGCTTGCGCCGGACTCAAGCTTCAGGATGTAGACGCCGCGGGCGAGGCCCTGCGTGGTGAGGCCCGCAGTGTACCGACCCGGTCTCACTCGGCCGTTGCTGACCGTCTTCGCCAGCGCCCCGGTGACGTCGTACAGCTTCAGCGATACGTTGGTCGCTGTCGGCACCGAGTAGCGAATGGCAGCCCCGAGCTTCATCGGGTTTGGTGAAACGCTCAGCGCGAACTCGGTGGGCAGCAGCGCGGCTCCAGCGTCGACGCCGGCGAAGGACCCTCCGGACGTCCGGACATAGCGCCAGAACTGGTTCGTCCGGTCGCCGCTGAACGCGAAGAGCATGTTCACGTTGGCGCAGATGTCGCCGCCATCTTTGACCTGGGCGAGGATGTCGCCGAGTTTAGTCCACACCGGGGGCACTCCCGGCACGCACTTCCAGAACTCGCGGGTGTTGTTGCCTTTGAGGGCGTAGATGACGCCGTCTAGCAGGACTCCGGCGCTTCCTGTTCCGGCATAGCTGGTGCCGTTCAGAGGCATGCCGGCCAAGGGAGTCCAGGTTGGCGTTCCTGCGCTGAGGTCATAGGCCCAGAGTTGCTCGGACTGGGCCTGCTGCGCGTAGAGGGTGTGGTCGCCGTCAAAGACCAGCCATGAACCCTCCAGCCAGCCGATCAATACGGGGTCCGGCAGAGGGCCAAGGTCGGCCCAGGTGTTGGTGGTAGCTGTGTAACAGTAGAACCGGGCGTCCCGGCCATTGAGCAGATAAACCGACCCGTTGACAAAGGCAACGTCGGTTCCCTTGAACACGTCCGCCGGAACGTCGGCTAGCCACGTCCAACCTTCGGCAGCGGTGTAGCTCAGGAACTTCGGGGTCTTGTTGCCCAGGGTCATGTAGATCTTGCCGCTCCCGTCGCTCACGCCCCGGCAACCGGCGTCGGGCAGCACCGGCTTCTTGTGTGGCACGTAGGGCGGGATCGATGCTCGTTCATCCCACGTGTTCGTGCCCGGACTGAAGGCATAGAAGTCGCCGGTCTTCTCACCTTTCGCTGCGTAGATAAGCCCGCTCCCGGCGTCGTATGACAGCCAGCCGCCCGAGCCTTCAAACCCGCCGGACGGCAGGGCCGGCAGCGACGCGCGGGCCGACCAGCCGTACGCGGCTACGGAGAACTCCACGCTGGCCTCGTCGTTGTCAGGATTCTGGTCACCGACCAAGGAAGTCCGGCATTCGGCCGTGTAGTAGCCCTCGGTTGCCGTCCATTCCGGAAAGTCGATGGTCAAGTCCGCGTCCGGCGGTATGCCATCCGGGACGTTGACCGTCTTCTCATAGGGCGGATTGGAGTTGATCCTGAAGGTGACCTCGAAGCCGACCTTCACCGTCCCGTAGTTGTGCAATACCGCCTGGGGCGTGACTGTGCCCGGGGCGACGACCCCGACCGGCGCGTTGATCCCGGCGACGCCCACATCGCGGACACCGCTAGAAAAAACGCGGTACATCGGATAGACCAGCAGGTTGCCGGCAAAGGGCGAACCCATGCCCTCATTATTGGTGATTCCGGCGTCGGACTCCAACGGCACGGCACAGACGAAGTTCTCGCCCCAAATCAGCGAGTCCGTACCCCAGTTGTAGGTCCACGTGATGGAATCGGTCGCAGCGCCGGACGTGACTGCCGCCCAAGTCCAATCTGCCTGTGCGGTGTTAGTACGGTTGCCGACCCCCATCATCACGTTCCGGCTCGGGGTCGAGCGATTGACCCCCTTGCCGGTCAGGACCGGACGACCGATCGCAGTCCAGGTGCCCGGCAGCGGGTCAAATGCGGCGCGGACTCTCGTGTCATTGTCCGGCGCATCGGTAATCACGACTACGTTGTTGCTGCCCCAGTCGGTGACGTATATCTTGTTCGTGACCGGGTTCACCGCCACCCAATAGTTTTCGCTGCTACCCGTCGCCACCGCCGTTGTCCCATTGGTCGCGCCGTCAATCACCGTCAGGTCGCCGCTGCAGGGGACGACGTAGATCTTGTTCGTGACCGGGTTCACCGCCACCGACCGGGGACGGTACCCTGCCGCCACGGCCACGGCTTCGTCCGTCTCGCCGTCGATCACCGTCAAACTCGTCCCCACCTCTCCACTATTCGTGACGTAGATTCTATTCGTGACCGGGTTCACCGCCACGGCAGAGGGATTGATGCCCGTCGCCACGCTCACGGTTCCGTTCGTGGCGCCGTCTATCACCGTTACGTTGGCGTCATACATGTTCGCGACGTAGATCTTGTTCGTCACGGGATTCACGGCCACCGCATAGGGATAGTACCCCGCGGCCACGGTCTGAGTTTCGATCACTGTCACGTTGTAGGCATCGTGGTTGGCGACGTAGACCTTGTTCGTCACCGGGTTCACCGCCAAGGCCAAGGGACCGCTTCCCGCGGTCACTGTCTGAGTTCCGTTGGTCGCGCCGTCTATCACCGTCACCACATTGTTAATGTAATAGTGGGTAACGTATATCTTGTTCGTCACCGGATTCACTGCCACCCGAAAGGGAGATCCGCCCGTCGCCACCGCCTCGGTTCCGTTGGTCGAGCCATCAATCACCGTGACGCTATTGTCGGTAAGGTTGGCCACGTAGATCTTGTTCGTCACCGGATTCACCGCCAAGGTATGGGTATAGCTCCCCGTCGCCACGGTCATGGTGCTGTTCGTCGCGCCGTCGATCACGGTGACGTTGCTGTTGCCCACGTTGGCGACATATATCTTGTTGGCCACCGGATTCAACGCTACGCCATAGGGCAAGTAGCCTGCCGCCACGGTCACAGTTCCGTTGGTCGCGCCGTCAATTACCGTGACATTGCCGCTAGCGGCGTTTGCGACGTAGATCTTGCTCGTCACCGGATTCACCGCCACGGCGAAGGGAGTGGTGCCCGCCGCCACGGTCACAGTTCCGTTGGTCGCGCCGTCTATCACCGTCACGTTGTTGCTGCTCCCGTTGGCCACGTAGATTCTGTTCGTCACTGGATTCACCGCCACGGCATAGGGAGTGGTGCCCGCCGCCACGGTCACGGTTCCGTTGGTCGCCCCGTCGATCACCGTGACGTTCTCGCTGCCATAGTTGGCGACGTAGATCTTGTTCGTCACCGGGTTCACCGCCACGGCACGGGGATTGGCGCCCACCGCCACGGTCGCGGTTCCGTTCGTCGCGCCGTCAATCACCGTCACGTTGTCGCTGCTAATGTTGGCGACGTAGATCTTGTTCGTTACCGGATTAACCGCCAAGGCATAAGGCCAGGAGCCTGCCTCCACGGTCACGGTTCCGTTCGTCGCGCCGTCGATCACCGTCACGTTGGCACCGACCCTGTTGGCGACGTAGATCGTGTTCGTTACCGGATTCACTGCCAAGGCCCAGGGAAGGGATCCCACCGCCACGGTTGTCGTTAGGTTCGTCGCGCCATCGATCACTGTGACATCACTGCCGCCGGTGTTGGCGACGTAGATCTTGTTCTTCACCGGATTCACCGCCACGGCATAGGGATTGGCGCCCACCGCCACGGTCGCCGTCGCCCAGTCGGCCTGCCCGACGCTGGTCATAATGACCAGCATCAGTGCTGCTATTACAGACTTCCGCATCTTCTGTTCTCCTGTCGGCGGGCGCCCCTTCGGTTCCCTGCCCCCGCCCTTGGCAGAGAGTCGCCGTGCCGTCGGACGTCAGGTCGGCATCCGACGTCGCGCGGACATTCCGATGTTGACTGACTGCTGTCCTGAAGCGTGGTGTGGCAGAACCAGGTCGCCTGTGCGCCGCGCCCCGCTTCAGCGTCCGGTAGTTTACGCATTGTCCCGCATACGTGTCAAGAAAAACCTTCCGCGAGCGAGATCTGCGTCAAGCATGGACGGATGCAGCCGCGTCGGACTCTAGCGTGACTTTCCCACTTTCTCGCGCGTTTTCTGGCCAAGTTGTTCAGATTGTGCTACTTATGCGAATGGAGTGTGTATATACCAACTTGCATAGCTGCGTGGAGCGTTCTTCTTTCCTCAGACATCTCTTCAAGCT
>JAPLUO010000088.1 GCA_026397595.1 Caldifarciminota bacterium | reverse complement strand
TCAGCCCTTCCGGATGGCTGAAGTGGCGCTACTCGATTGGCAGCAACATCTCGTCATCCCCGGCCGTTGGGGCCGACGGCACGGTGTATGTCGGGTCACAGGACAACTACCTCTACGCACTGAACCCGGACAGCACGCTGAAGTGGCGCTTTGATGCCGGGAACAACATCAACTCATCCGCGGCAATCGGCTCTGACGGCACGGTCTATTTCGGTTCGGACAACGACTGCCTCTATGCCCTGAACCCGAACGGCACCCTCAAGTGGCAGTATGAGACCGGCGGCAACGTCGAATCTTCGCCGGCCATTGCCGCTGACGGCACTATCTATGTCGGGTCAAGGGACAGTTACTTCTACGCCCTCAACCCTGATGGCGCCCTGAGATGGCGGTACCTGACTGGCGGCGCAGTTTACTCCTCCCCGGCAGTCAACTCTCGCCAAACGGTCTTCTTCGGCTCAGATGACAACTCGCTCTACGCTCTGAACCCGGACGGCACGCTAATGTGGCAGTACCAGACCGGCGCGAACATCAGGTCCGCGCCAACCATCGGCCCGGACGGAACAATCTACTTCTGCAGTTATGATGGCTACCTGTACGCGCTCAAGGGCACCGGCAAGCTGGCCAAGTCTGACTGGCCCAAGTTCCACCACGACGCGATGAACACGGGCCGGGTCGGCGGCGGGCGGTGATTGCGGAACCAGGCGGGATTCAGTAGGCAGAGACAGATCGTCAGCGGTCGAATCCGCGTTATCTGCGGATAGCCCCGCCCGGCCCGCAAGTTGACTTACCGAGCAGCAGCGATAGACTGAGGCAGATGTGGATTCTAGTCATTAATCCCGGCGGCGGGTCCACCAAGGTGGCCGTGTTCAACGGCCCGCGCCAGGTGTTCGCCGAAACCGTCGAGCACCCGCCGAACCAGCTCGTGCGATTCGGGCACGTCCTTGACCAGTACCAGTTGCGCAAGTCAACCGTCCTGACGACCCTGGGCAAGCACGAGTTCGACCCACAGCGGCTGCAGGCCATCGCCACTCGCGGCGGCCCGCTGAAGCCTCTGCGCGGCGGCGTGTATCGCATTACGCCCCGGGTCGCCGCCGACATCCGGCACGGCGAGTACCAGACGCTTCATCCGTCCCTGCTCGGCCCGCTCATCGGGTTTGAGCTCTCCCAGGAACTGAACATCCCCGCCTACTTTGTCGACCCGGAATCTACCGACGAGTTCCGTGACATCGCCCGGATCTCCGGGTTCAAGGGCATCCAGCGGTCCGCGATCTCGCACGCCCTGAGCTGCCGCACCGTCGCGCAGGCGACTGCGCAGAAGCTCAAGAAACCCTACGAGAAGTGCCGTTTCGTCGTCGCGCATCTGGGAACCGGCATCACGGTTGCCGCGCACGTGGGCGGACGCCAGGTGGATGCGACCAATGCCAATGACGACGGGCCGTTCTCCCCCCAGCGCGCCGGAACTCTACCGTTGTCCGGAATCGCTCGCGCGTGCTTCTCCGGCCGGTATAACGAAGCCACGCTCATCGACCTGCTCACGAACCGCGGCGGGCTGGTTTCGTACCTCGGGACCGACGACATCCGCCGGGTCGAGACCGCTCTCGCCGGCGGCAACAAACAGGCCGAACTGGTCTATCGCGCCCTCGTTTACCAGGTGGCCAAGGAAATCGGCGCTTACGTCGTGGCCTGCGATGGCAGGCCCGACGCCATCATCTTGACCGGCGGCCTGACCTTGTCGAAGCGGTTCCTGACCGACTTGAAGAAGTGGCTTGCCCCGTTGGACTTGAAGGTGTTCGTGTATCCGGGCGAGGAGGAGATGTCGGCGCTGGCCTCGCGCCTGCTCGCGGTCCTGTCCGGTAAAGAAAAGGAACGTAGCTATGACAATGAAATTACTCTCCGGGGATGAAGCCGTCGCCCGGGGAGCTTGGGAAGCAGGCTGCCACGTGGCCGCCGCTTACCCGGGCACACCATCCACCGAAATCCTCGAAGCTCTGTCTACCTACAAAGACATCTATTGCGAGTGGTCTACCAATGAGAAAGTAGCACTGGAAGTCGCGCTCGGCGCTTCAATCTCGGGCGCAAGGGCGCTGGCCGCGATGAAACACGTCGGCATGAACGTCGCTGCCGACCCGCTCTTCTCGGCGGCCTACATCGGAGCGCGCGGCGGCCTTGTCATCGTCACAGCCGACGACCCGGGCCTGCACTCGTCCCAGAACGAACAGGACAACCGGTTCTACGGTCTGATGGCCAAGTTGCCTGTGCTCTGCCCCTCTGATTCACAGGAAGCCAGGGACTTCACGCGCCGGGCCTTTGACATTTCCGAGGAGTTCGACATACCGGTCATCCTGCGCCTGACCACGCGCACCGCCCATTCCAGCGGCGTGGTGGAACTCGGCGACCGGCAGTCAAGACCGGTCAAAGGCTACGAGAAACAGATTACCAAGAACATGATTCTGCCCGCGTTCGCCAGAGTGCGCCATATCGACCTTGAGAGACGGATGGACCGGGTCCGGGCATGGAACGAGAAGAGCGACCTGAACCGAATCGAGAAGGGCGCGAAAGAGCGCGGGGTCATCTGCGACGGCGTCGCCTATCAATACGCCCGCGAGGTCCTTCCCGACGCCTCCTTCCTCAAGCTCGGCATGGTGTGGCCTTTTCCTGAAGACCTGGTGCGCCGGTTCGCCGAGACCGTCGACGAGTTGGTGGTCATCGAGGAGGTTGACCCTTTCATTGAGCTGCAGGTACGCGCCCTCGGATTCAAGGTCACGGGCAAGGACAAGCTGCCCCGCACCGGTGAACTGAGCCCGCGAGTGGTCCGTGACGCCCTGTCCGGGCCCGCCGCCCCGGTCGAGCCGGAACCGGACTTGCCTAACCGCCCGCCGTCGCTCTGCCCGGGCTGCCCGCACACCGGCATGTTCTGGGCGCTGCAGAAACAGAAGCTAATCATCGGCGGCGACATCGGCTGCTACACCCTTGGCGGACTGCCCCCGCACGACGCCATGGACACTTGTATCGACATGGGCGCGTCAATCAGCGCCGCGCACGGCTGCGACAAGGCGCTGGGTGACACCGACCCGCGGCGCCGGGTGGCGGTCATCGGCGACTCGACCTTCTTTCATTCCGGCATCACCGGGCTCATCAACACGGTGTACAACCGGTCGAACGTCGTCACCATCATCAGCGACAACCGTACGACCGGCATGACCGGGCACCAACCCCATCCCGGCACCGGGGTCACGTTGCAGGGCAAAGACACGACCGCGATAGACCCGGCCGAGGTGGCCCGGGCCTGCGGCATCACGAACATACTCACTGTTGACCCGTACAAGACCAAGGAAACCCGGAAGCAGGTCCGCGCCTTCCTGGCCGAACCCGGGCCATCGGTCATCATCTCACGCCGCCCCTGCGCCCTGCTCATCAAGCTGCACGACACACCGAGACAGGTTGACCCGGACAAATGCACCGGCTGCGAAACCTGCATCAGCCTCGGGTGCCCGGCTTTGTCATTCAGTGACGGAAAGTCGCACGTCATCGCGACCGTTTGCGTCGGGTGCGGCATGTGCGCGGACGTCTGCCCGAAGGGAGCCATCACTGAAATGACGAAGGACGAAGGACGAAGGACGAAGGACGAAACCGGGAGTCCTCGATGAACATCTTGGTATGCGGCGTCGGCGGGCAGGGCGTCATCCTCTTCTCGGATATTATCTCCAGTCTCGCCCTGGGCGCCGGCCTGGACATCAAAAAATCCGAAGTCCATGGCATGGCTCAGCGCGGCGGGAGCGTCACGAGTCACATCCGCTACGGAACCCGGGTCCTCTCCCCGCTCATCGAGGAAGGAACCGCTGACCTGGTCGTCGCATTCGAGAAGCTCGAGGCGCTGCGCTACGTTCATATGCTCCGACCTACCGGAAGGCTGCTCTATGACCCGCACCGGATTGACCCGCTGCCGGTATCAAGCGGCATGGTCGAGCGGCCGGCGGATGAACGGCTCGACGAACGGCTTGCCGCCCGCGCGCCTCATCGGCAGGCGGTTCCCGCGTTTGAGACGGCGCTCGCGCTCGGCTCGGCCCGCGTCCAGAACACGGTGATGCTCGGGGCGGTATCATGGTGCCTCGAATTCCCGGCCGATGCCTTCCACGGGGCAATCACCACCTTGGTCAAGCCTCAGGTCATCGAACTCAACCTCAAGGCCTTTGCCGCGGGACGCGAACTCGGCAAATGCGCCCAGGCCGAACCCCAATAGACGACCGGAGGCGGTATTCCCGCCCCGGCTCTTGTTCCCCCGGCACGGTCGCACCAGCCCCGCCCTCGGCTGAAACCGGCTCCGTCCGACCGCACTCGGAACTCGGAAATCGTCAATCGTCAATTGAGAATAGCGAGGCTGGAAACTCGCGGCGAAGCCGCGATGCGCCTGGTACGCAGGAAGTCGAGAGGTGTGCCGATTCCCGCCATTTGACCACCGGGCAGCGCCGGCGTATACTGGTCACGATGGAAGCGTATCAGGAATTCGACATCAATTACTTCTAGGACGAGGACGGCATCTTCACCGCCGCGGTGCCGGCGATTCACGGTTGCGTCGCGTCCGGCAAGACGCTTGAGGACGCCTACCGCAACGCGGTTGACGCCATCGAGAGCTGTCTGGAAGCCCGTCGCAAAGTCGCAGCCCTGAAGCTGAGGCGGGTTCGCTACGGCGGACTGAACGTGTACCGGCGTCCGGTACATGCCTAAGCTCGCCCGCATCTCTGGTCCACCAATCTGCAATCTACAATCTGCAATCTGAAATGCCTCGAACTCTCCGCGCCATTGTTGTCCGCGAGATGGGCCTGAGCGTGGACGAATTCAACAACCTGTAGCCGGTTTCCACCGGCCGGTGTCCGCCTTCCTCTGCCGCAAACCGACGCCGCGGCGGCGGGACTCGCGGGTCATTACAATGAACCGCGTGGGATGGGCATCGGGTTGGATGTCGGGAACGTGAGGTCCGAAACAGCCCCGCGCCTCAATCTACAATCTGAAATCCAGAATCTGGAATCGGTCGGCGGGGCCGTAAGCTGTTAGCTGTCAGCCGCAAGCTGTCGTCGAACCAGCCGAGTTCGCGCAGGTCTATCCGCGCCGCGCCTTGCCATCGCTCAGGAATGTCGAGAGCGCCCTCGCCACCCGGACTCTGATAGGTGACTGTCCCTCATTTCCCGTCCCTCATTTCCCACGCCGCAGGCCAGGCAGCGAATTACCGCGAGGCCGCCGAGCGCACGGAACTCCGTGCCGACCAGGTCCGCCGGGTCATCATGACCCATGGCGTCCCGCTCATCCAGTTCATGATCTACCGCAACTTCGGCCTGCACGTGGACAAGCTCTTCCGCGACTTTTCGGGTGAGTCCCTCCGCCTCCGCGCCCTCGACACGGTCCTCCGCTGGAAATGCTACGGGTGCAGGCCGGAAGTGCTCCAGCCGATCTGCGAACAGGTGTTCGGTCTGTACGTCAGCGTTGTGCCGCCGGGTTGTGCTTCACGCGGATGATGGAATCGATTGTAGCCGAACTGCGTCATCGGATATGTTGACTCCCACTGGGGGAGTTCACATGATGAAGCAGATGTCTACGACTTGCAGAGCGATGCCTTCCGTCCGAAGCACGGAAAAGTGTTCCCGTATCTTGGACCAAGTGGAAACGTCTGGTGAGGTACAGGTAATGAGCGGCAAACAGGCAGCCGCCGCGGTCATGAGCATGAAGGCTTACTCGAAGGTTCAGAACAGGATCCTCGACCTCGAAGCGGTTCTGGACCACGTGCTCCTTTTTGTGGAATTGAAGTTCCGGGGCAAGGAACCCAAGAGAGATATCCGCCTTGCCGACCTCCGTAAGCGCCACCGGCTATGAAGTTGTCCTTACGGGGGCGGCGCAAGACGACTTCGAGAAACTAGACCGGTCTATCCAGAAAACCGCCGTACTCCAACTCGAGAAACTTAGGGTCAGTCCTCTATACGGTAAGCCGTGCGGTAACAAGCACGGGATGGACTTGTCGGCCTGCCGGTCTCTTCATTTCCAGAGAAACTGCTATCGCATCGTCTATTCAGTAGCGCTCATCGCCTCCCGCTGTGCCCCACCAATCTACAATCTGGAATCTGCAATCTGAAATGTGGTGGGGAGGTGAACTAGAACCGCGCCCGCTGCGCCGCCCGTCAAGAATCTTTTATTGCGTCCCCCGGAATTATTTCCGAGGATATTGCCCGCCCCCCGAAAGTCAAGCGGAGGGCGGTGATGAGTTGGACCAGTGCGTATGTCCCCCGAACCGCAGCCGGATCGCGTTGGCATTCGAGGCTAGACACAGGGTGCGACACATGGCCGCACACGTGGCTGCACTTGTGGCCGGACAAGCGGCCGCACAAACGGCCTGACAGATGGCCCGACACATGGCCCGATAAGTGGTCCGGTAGATGTCGGTCTGGGTGTAGGTCTGGACGTTATGGCAGACGGCGTTCTTCGTGGTTCCGCACGTCGTTCAGCGCATGGTGGTCGAAACCCCGCTCTTCATGGTCGTCGTCGTGGTGTCGTTCATCGTACAGCGTATATCGTTCTGAACCGGGGTCTTCACGGCGCTCTTCACGGAATCCTGCAGGCAGGGGGAGACCATCTACCCCATGACGTAGGTGCCGATCCCGCCGCTGCTCCCCGTGCCGTTCTCGGGGCCGGGGGCGTTTATCCCTAACCGTCGCACCCAACGGGCCTTAGCCCCGGAGCCGCCGGCTGCCCCTGCCAACTGACGCCTCATCGCCCTAAATGAGACAGAAAAGTCTCAGGCCTGCTACTCGAGGCCTCGCGTTTCCGACTCCGCCAATCTACAATCTGGAATCTACGATTTGAAATCCCTCGTGGCGCCAATCCGGTTACAGGCCCCGGATTCTCGCCTGATACGCAGGAAATCGGGAGGTGTCCTGACTTTTCCCCCCGGGCTTCAGGACAGAAAATCGTTTACTGTGTCCCCGAGAATCCCCCCTCGGCGTTCTCTCGGAGCATAGGTCCGCGTATGACATTCATGTGTGTAAAGCGCCAGCCACTACTACTGTGATTTCGGACCCGTGCAGCGGGGTCGCTGGAAATCCCAAAGTACACGATTTGGTGGCCGTCCCTAAGCTCGGACAGGTACGTGTCGCGTTTCTTGGGCATTCAGGCCTCCTGTATCTCGGCGCGCTCCAGATTACCCTGCCCTTCTCGTCGGCCAAGCTCAGCCCGGCGCGGAGCGTTCCTTTCTGCGAATGCGAGTATCGCGTCACAGAGCCGCATCAGCGTCGGCGACTTCTTGCCGTCGTCCCAGGCCAAGGACAGCAGCTTTGCGATGAACAGCGTGTTCTTCTGCAAGTTCCCGATGCACCCGTATTCCAGATTCGCCTTGTTCGTCAGGTCGGCCCAGTCGCACGGGTCGAAGTCGGCCTTCACGACCTCACCTATCTCCGAGTTCCACATCACCAGGTCATCCCGCCAGACATGTGTAGTGGGAAGTGCTGTTTCGCCGCCAGCACCACATAGATTCAAGAGAACCTTGTTGTCGCGCTCATGTTGGGTCCTCCGGTCAGCCTTCGTCTCATGTGCATCCGAGTCAAGGATGGTGAAGACTGGTATTCGCAGACGGCGTGCAATCGCGAGCGGCTTCACCATGTTGCTTTTGTAGTTCGCCGGGACCACATGGCAGCCGAACCTCCGGTAATCGTCCCACTTACCCATGAGGTGCATGTACGTGGCGATGTACGCAACGTCCTCCACGCCTTCGACAAGTATCAGTATCGGCGCAAAGAACATCTCGTTCAGCCCGGGGAGAAGCTCTTGGTGGACTTTGGCCAGTACGCCGTCGGCCGGAAGCTGCTGCAACTTACCTTCGGCTGCCGTGATGTCCGCAGCGAGTTCTGGGTACTTGACTTGAGAAGCTTTGGATTCGCCCGCCGGATTCTTGCGCACAAGCCGGACGCTCTCGAACACCTGCCCAGATACGAAATACGGGCTATGAGTGCTGACGACAATCTGCGCGTTGCCTCGACAGAGCCTTTGGAACACGTCCGACATGTGTTTGGCCTGCGGCGGATGCTGGTACAGCTCCGGCTCCTCGCACCCCAGGATCAACCGAGGGCCTTGTGGGTCATCTCCGGTCGCGAGCTCCTGGAGCAACGCCAGCAGGTACGAGCGTTGCAGCCCATGTCCGAACCGGCATAGCGAGCCGCTGAAGTTGCCCTCGCCAGCCAGGATTCCGGCAAGAGGGTCAGCTATCGTAACGCCTTTCTTCAAGTCCCGCTTCCACTCCAGCCTAAGGCTCGCGTCCGGATGAGCCCACTCGATGAGGCGCTGGTTCAGCGAAGTGGAAAGCGCGTCCAACACGCCCTGGTGTTCGACGAGCAACTGGTCATACTCGGCCTGCGTTTTCGCCGTGAGGTCTGCAACGAGCTTCTCGAAGTTGACCCGCGCGCGCACTGTGCGGGCCAGCAGCTTTCCCAGAGCCGTATCCTTGGCCTCCGTCTGCTCGTCGGCTGCGTCTTTCACCGCCGGAACGAACACCCACTGAATGTGCTTCGCCAGGCGATCCGCACCCCTGGAAAACCCGTAGAACTTGTCTTCGCTCGGGATGAGCACGCACTCCCCGGGATGGTCGCTCTCGTAGGAACGCAACGTCTCCGTCATCCGGTCTTTGGGACCGGGCTTCCCCAACTCTGGTAGCGCGCCAGCCAACTCTTGGTAGATGCTCTTCAATTCGTCTGCCTTGGCGTTATCGCCAAGCGCCTTGAAGAAAGGCTTGAACGCGGCAATGCCGGACCGCTGGCCGTACTGCTTGACATCTGCCGCCCGTGTCACACTGTCAAACTGGGCTTCAGCAGTAACCACGAGCTTGTCCTGACGGAAGTAGTCTTTCAGGTCGTCCTGCGCTTCAGAGCTGAGGTCTGTGAAGGTCACTGTGACGCGGATAGGCCGCCCCGTATTCTTGCCGTGGAAATCCTCCTCTTGCAGGCTCCTCAGGTCTGTTGCGGAGTGCGCAGTCTCTCTGAAGAAGATGTTCAGCGCGCAGAGCACCGTAGACTTCCCCGACCCGTTCGGGCCGACCAGGCAAGTGTAGCCGTCCAGCCAAACAGTCTCGTCCTCAAAGGAACGCAGGTTCTCAATGCGAACCGACTCAATCTTCATGACTCACTCCTTCTTCGATTCCTGCATCCCACGCTCAGTCCGAATCCGCTCCCGCAACTTCCCGGCTGGCTCGTCGTTCGGGTCCTGCAGGACAAGCCTGTGACAGGGGGCTTTTCACAGAAACGTCCCCGGGGTTCCTGCACTTAGAACAGCGTGGGCTTGCGCACCATCGGCTTCCTTATGGTAAGTGGGTACTTGCCGGCGATAGTGCCGCTGAGGGGGACTAGCGCTCTCCTTCCGTATCGACCATGTTTGTCAAGGGCGTCGAGCGTGTAGAACTCGCAGGGTGAGTACAGAAGTGCCGTGGCTATGTGAATTGCATCTGGCACTGTGAGGGTGGGGAGGTCATCCTTGTGGTTCGCTTGCCGGTAGAAATCGCGTAGATGATGGCACATCTCCCAGACCCACTGGTTCGTCTCGTGCACCACAACGTTGCGTCTTCTTAGCATTCCGTCTAGTTTACTCTTCGCGTCGGGGCTCAGCGTGCCCCGCAGGATTTCGGCCTTCGTCAGGATGGATGTAATGAGCACCGCATCGTCATTCTCTATCTGCTCGACCAGTTCGGCAATTCCACCAAGTACGTCCGCGCCACAGTCGATTTCGCCCTTGAGCCACGCCAAGAAAATCGAAGAATCCCAGTAGAGACGGGTTTTACTTGTCACCGCGCAGCCTTTCGATGAACTCCTCGACGGTCAGGTTGCCAGTGATGTCAGGGGCCGCGCCGCGCAAGTCGGAGAGGGTTGGAAGTTCATTGTCGGGCGGGTATATCTCGACGTCCTCCACATCCACGGCATAGGGGAATCTGTCTCGTGCCTTGTATCGTAGCTGGCCCTTCACGCAGACATTGTGCCCGACACCCTGAATGGCTTTGGCTGTCTGGGCCGCACGGAACCTGCAGTCCACTCTCGAAGGACCAGCCGGCGGGTAGATTGTGAACCTGTTAGCATCGTTGTGGATGTTTATCATCTCGAGCATCCCTGTCATTGATCCCTGCACAACCTCGTCAGGCCCCAAGATAGCCTCTATCATCGCGTCGAGGCCTTTCGTGACCTGAACAGATTCTCCGTTGGAGCTGTAGACCACCTCGCCGATTCGCCGCGAAGCCTGCTTGCCTATGCGGCGGAGAGCAAGCACGACGTCCTGGCCCAGTTCCTCGGGGATATGCCCTGCCTTTATCGCCTTCATGCCCGAGATGTACGAGCCAACAACAGCGGCCGGGTTGCCTTTCCTGTACCTCAAGGGGACGGCTTCGAGGACTACCGTAGCGGGGCTTGCGTAGCTCAGCTTGACAATGTTGTACGTGAGTGTCCGCTTGCCCGTTCCGCTCTTCTGTTTGTCCAATTCGATGAGCGCGTGCTTGGCGGCATCTAGCTCGCCGAGGAAATCTTCGAGCTGGACCGCATCGCCAGCGCTCGCTGCCGCTGTGATGCTTATGCTGATCCTGTTACTCGCCATCAGAACGTCGTGCCCTGGGATAGCCCGATACTCATGTCATGTTCCTCTGCTCCGGGTCCATCGCGTTTGGCTGGCGGCGGGGCCTGTCCTTTCGCATCGGCAAGTTGTAACGGAAAAGGGCACGGGTGTCAAGCGCAGTCACTTCGCCCGGCCTTCGACTGTCACAATCTCGTCCTCGGTCAGACCGTAGATTTCATAGACCAGCGCGTCTATCTCCTTGTCAGTCGAGGCGATCTGGTGTTCCACTTTGACGCGGTCCGGGTCGAAGCCCTTGTCCAAGAGTCGCTTGTTGAGCTTCAGCATTACCTTGACCAGTGCGATAAGCTTGTCGCGTAGAGCGACGTCCTTTTCCGCTGAGACATCGGGGACGCGGATTGGCAACCGGAGCACATCCTGTCGAAACCATCGCAGCCGACCGCCCTTGTCCGGGTCGCCCAACACGGCAGCGATTCGCTTGTAGTAGTTGAACATCAGCTTCGAGTTGAGGATGCCGAGCAGGTATAAGTCGGCAACCGGAATGAAATACACCGTGTTCGTGACAAACAGCCCGTCGGTGTCGAACGCAACACGGCTTTCCTTGGCGATATCGGGATAGACAATCTTGGGCGCGGCGAACTTGTCGTAGTAGTCGCAGGCCCTCATCTCCCACCAGTAATCACCTTTGTCCTGGCGTGCTTCCGCTCGCTTGGCAAAAGGCGCGAGGTGCTCGGCCAAAGCGGGATACTGCTTCTGCAACCAGCCCCAGGCGTCCTTGGCGGAACGCCGGTGAGCGTCAGTCCACCCCTTGGGAATGAGAATCAGGTAGCGGTCACAGAAGTGGACGACATACTTCCGGACATCGTCACCTACTGCAAAAGGCTTCAGGAGTCCTTTGTACCGGGGGTCCGAAACCAGGAGGCGGTCTCTCGTCGCTTCGTCGATAACGAAGGCGTCGTTGAGACCCGTGAGAACACCCCTATAGATACTCGAGTGAGCATAGCTCTCTAGCGGCTGCCCCGCAACGCGCATCTTCTTCATGAGGGCCAACTCATCTCTGCTGGCGAGAGCCCAGTTCTCACCGGAGATAGCCTGACTGTTCATGTCGCTGCCAACAGCTTTGACTTCTGCGGGAAGGGACGCAAAGGTCAGCCTCTTAATAGGAGCATAGACGAAATCCTGCTTGGTGGTAGGCTTGTTGCGCGTCAGGATGATTGCCGGGAATGTAGCCGCATCTTCGAAGACCGGTAGTTCTCCGAAGTCCACAATCCTGCATATCTGTGAATTGCCGGCGAGGTATGCCCGCAAGCCCTTGCCGTAGTTCGTCCGCATGAACTTGTTCGAGACGATCATGCCGAAGTAACCGTCCGTTCGAAGCATCCGATGGGCCTGCTCGATGAAGTACACGTAGAGGTCGGCAGTGCTGGCGTATGACTTGAACCGATAGCAAAGGTACTCTTTGAGACCGCCCAGTACTTCCTGTCTGACGTACGGGGGGTTGCCGACCACAACGTCAAACCCGCGCGCGGCCTTGGCTGCTCCGCTGGGTTCGAAGAAGACCTCTGGGAACTCAAGCTCCCAGTGGAAGAAGCGCGGCCCGACCTTGGACTCCTTGAGTTGTTCTCGATACGACTCCATGACCTGCTTCCGTTCCTTGCCCAACTTAGACCGCGGCGATGGCATGGAAGTCAGAAGTCGCGCCACCTTTTCGTACTCTCCCTGTTTGGGCGCAGTCCCGAAGAAATCCGACACCCACAGGTCTGCCGTCATGCGGAAAGGCTCGAGTTTGGCCAGAACCTGTCCGCTCCACTCGACTTCCTTGTGCTTGACCGCCGCTACGGTGGAACTCTCGACGTTCTCGATGTCAGAAAGAGCATCTATCGCCGTGGCGACAGCGGGCGCGAGGTCGGCACCAAAGAGAGACCGTTCCACCTCGCCTCCGCGACGCTTGCGGGGAAGAGCGCCAAGCTCCGCGACATTGGCTCCGACCAGCGAATCACCAACCCTTAGGTGGTGGTCCAGGAAGCTGAGCGGCTTGTCGGTCGCAATGCAGGTAAGCCAAAGCGACAGTTTCGCAAGTTCGACTGCCAAGGGATTCAGGTCCACGCCGAAGATACAGTGCTCGACGACGCGCCGTCGCCAAGCGGCGATCTCCATCTGTTCCTGTGAAATCCCGGGTGAAACACTAGTCACCAGTAGCGACGTAGTTGGATGATTGAGCACCCGCATAGCCAAGTATTCGGTTGCCCTCACCGGGAAGTGTCCACTGCCCATGGCTGGGTCGAGAACTTTGAGCTTCAGCACTTCGTCCGCGAACGAGTTGTCTTGTTCGCGGGCGTTGGCGGCCTGGGCGACTTCCGGCTGCGCCGCGATTTCGTCGCACAGCGGACCCAACGTGCTCTCCACGATGTACTGCACGATGTAGTCTGGCGTGTAGTAGGCCCCTGTGGTCTTGCGCTCCGTGTTGTCGGTCGCAAGACTCAGCCGGCCGTCACATTTCTCAAGATGGTGCTCCAGCAGCCCCTCGTAGATGGAGCCGAGTTGGCGGACGTGCAGGTCTCCGTAATCTATGGTTTCCCCGAAGTCGAAGCGGTCGGTTTCGTCTTGTGACGACGGCTGCTTGCTGAGGACGAGCCCACCCAGTACCTGGACGAGTGTGTGGTCGCCGACTACCCACGATTCAATCTTGGGGTATTTCTTCGGGTCGAATAGGCCGCCGTTGTACTGCTGGACGTCACACGTCTTGTTGAGAGAAGGCTGGTCACCGTTAATCAGATGGAAGAGCGCTAGCAGTCTTTCATACAGCCTGGAGAACTTGTCTGTTTCAGGGTCGGTCGTTCGCTTGAGCTCGGGGAGTAGGCTTTGGAGACTGAAGCGTTCGCGGTAGTGTTTATTGCTGCCCTTGCCGGACGGTTTGACCGGCAGGAGACCTTTCCCCTCCGCGTACAGGATGAACAGCAACCGGTAGAGGAAAATCAGACTGTTCTCGTAGAGCGCGGGGAGTTCATCATCCGATATGTGGTTCTCTTGCCGAGTGTAGAACCCATTCGCAAGCGTCCGGAGAATCGTGAATATGCGCCGGCGAAGGTTGTTCTCCAGTTCCACCTGGCACTGGAGCGCCTGCGAGCGCACATCGTCCAGCGGGCACTTGCCATCCGAGCGGCGGACAAATGCTTGCGGGCTGAACAGGGAAAGGAAAACGCCGAACGCCTCAGGAGAGCGCAGCGCCTTCACAAGGTCGATCTCAAAGTAGTCGTCCGGGTGCGCGTCGCGGCAGTAGAGCCGCCAGCGAGAGCAATTGGTCAATATCGCCCACTGGAAGTAAGGAGCTCCTGTGTGGTCGGTCACCGCATGGAGGTACCCCTGAATCTGCTGATGCGGGAACTTGCCAGGCGTTTCGGAACTGGACACGCGGTCAAGAGGGTGGTCCAAACTCTTTGCCTCAAGGACCGCCAGTGCTGCTGCGTACTGTGCAGATTCCGACTTGTCGAATACGCTAGCTTTGGTCGCCTCGTCGGCGAAGAGCAAGTAATCAGGAGCCTTGCGCTCCTTGCTGGTTGGGATGTTTGTGTCGGGAAGGAACTCGAAGCCCAGCTTGTTCAGGACTTTGTCTATGAACTCCAGCCGGGCTTTTGCCTCGTTGCCCTTGGTCAGCCCGAAGTGTACTTTGTTCCACAACTCCTCGCAGTATGCCCGGAGTGGCTCTGACTCCGCGGGGGCGCGCCACAGCTCGCTTCGCTGCAGCCTGGCCCGGATGTAGTGGTCTGAGAATACGCCCCTCGTCTCCCACGGTGACGATGTATCGAACAATGGGATTTCTTCTTGGCTCGCCCGGATTCTACGCTTCAGCAATCAGCATCTCCGTGTATCTAGACCAAGCAGAAACTTCCGTCTCGCGCTGATGAACATGCGAAGCAATGGCCCGCCGCGGTTCGGCGCTTCTCAAGACTCCGCATCGCCTGTCAGCTTACCGGCCTGCGGGTCGGAGTCAAGCTGCGGCCACATTGGCGGTAGTTGCGCGGGTTTGGCTGGGACTACGACGACGCGCACGACCAGCGTCCGGCGTGCCCACCAGAGGTGCAGGGTGGAGATATGGCCGTGCCGGAGCGACTTGTCCCGCGCGCTCTCTGCCGAGATTTCGCGGATGGGCAGCGCGACTTCGATTAGGCGAGGACAGGAAGTGTCAGCCGGCATGTCGTTCAGACCCACGTTGCCGGGCGCCTTATCTTTCCTCGCCCCGGGTCATCAATCTCGTCGGGCAACTGGCTGCGGGCGAGATGATGCTCGTTCATATGAATATAGAAGTCACACTCTTGCTTCAGGTCTTCTGACTTGCGCTCGATAGGCAGGACGACCCCGACTTCCTTGTTCGGAAACAACTCGCGCACCATGCGGAGTGCCGGCAGAGAGTCTGTGTCGCCCGAGATGATGATTGCCTTGTCGTATTCGTCGAGCATGGCTCCACGGAACAGGTATATCGCGATGTTCACGTCGGTCAGTTTCTCCTCGAACGTCCGGTAGACCTTGTGACATTCGGTGCAACGCCTGGTGCGACGCTTAAATCTGCCCATGACTACCTCGACGCCTCGCCGGCGGAGTACCCTTAGATACAGGCTGTGTCGGTTGACCTTGTCTTGGTCCCATGTCGCCAGTGCAGTGAACAGGTATACCTTCTCCAGAGTATCCTGTCCGCCGATGAAGCATTTCGCAAGCGCAGGGTAGTCCAACCACTTGTACTTCCTGTATTTCCCCCGCTGGCCTCCGGTAGTATCGCCCTCCAATGCGTGGTACATGTTGAAGCCGTCGATGTATGCTATCACGCGAGCCATGAATGCCCTCCAGAAAGAAGTCCCGCGCCCCAAGAGGCGCGGGGCCATCGGAACAGCGAACTGCCCGATGGGATAATGGTCCTATTATCGCCAAACCCGACGGTGCTGTCAAGTTCGGTTGATGACTTCATGACTCTGCCTCCTCGCCCTGCGCCAGCCACTCGTCCTCGCTGACCATGTATTGGACCTGCCGGAACAGGACTTCCATGCGCAGCTTTGTAATCGGGTCCTGAATCGTCATGAGACGCGGCTTGTCGGACTTGCAGAAAGTCACGACGTACAGCCAGGCTCGTTCGCCCAACTGACGCAGCTTATCCACTTCCGGCCCGGTGATGATAACCGGCAATTCCCGGGGACAGAGCTTGTCCAGAAACTCGCGTCCGGCCTCCCTGAACCACAACTGGTTGGGTGCGGCTGGCACACGGGATACAGCATAAGGTAGTGCGCAAGTGCCGCCGGCTAGTTTTCAGACAAGCTCCACAATAAGAGATTCCTGGGGGACATCTTGATTCCACGCTCGTCAATGACGGGCGCCGTGCAGGCTCCGCCGCTAGCGGAAGATGCAGCCGGTTTGGTCATGCTATTCCGGCGAGAAGATACCGGGGCGCGGTTTCGTGTCAAGCGGGCGCTCGGACGCGGAAGAGGGCCTGCGGCTACTGAGCTTCGCCAGAGTAATGGTACTCACTTGTTGCCTGTCACATGTCCCTTGCCGCCCTGCCCGCGCTCATTCGGATGACTGCCCGGTCAAAGGCCGGTTTCGGAATCCTCGTGTCGAGCATTGTCAGCCAGAAGTTCAGCGCCCTGGGCCACCACATGCCGCGGCGTGGTTTGCGGACGACCTTCCTGACTTCCTCTTTTCCATAAGTCTCAAGCAGCCAGAGAACGGCCTGCCAGTTGCCGTAGTTCAGCACTTGGGTAATGACCAGTTCCCGGTCGCGCCGAGGGTCGATGCCGGACAGGTCGTGCGACCAAAGCGTCGAGCGTACCGCGGCCGGCAGATGGCCGTTTGGGGTCCGGTTCACGACTTCCCTCTCTGCAGTTTCTTGACCTCAGACACAAGCAGCTTCTTGACCGCCTGCCACCCGCTTCCCTGCCTGGCTCTCGGCGACATCTCTGCTTCTGCATCTTCGAAGTAGACCAGTGCTTGAAACGCGAGGTAGGGGTTGAACTCCCGGTACTTGTGCTGGGCCAGTTTGAGCATCGATTCCAGGCTTAGCGATTCAAGCATCCGGTGCAGGTCAATAAAGTCCCGGTGTCGGCCGCGCTGGATGATGGCGATGAGCTTCATCGCGGCAATGTCTTCCACCGAGGCAACGAGCACGTCGCCCAGGTCGAGCAAGGACTCGAGCAGCGGGTAAGGATAGTAGAAAAGGCTGACCATGACGCCTTCGCACTTGAGAATCAGGGTGTCGGTGTTCATCTGAACCAGCTCGACTCGCTTGGCAGCGTCCCGCAGTTGAACCAAAACCCGTTCCGCGTCGAAGTGCCGGGGGGAGTAGAAGTCGAAGTCCACTGACTCACGATGGCCCAATTGCAGGGCCAAAGCGGTGCCGCCTGCCAGGTAGAACTTCTGCTTCTTGAGGTAAGCCAGCTTGGGCAGGAGCTGCGCCTGCACCCGGCTCAGTACCTCGAAGTGGCCCGGCACGCTCCTCACAGCCTAAACAGCACGAGCTGGCAGATGCGGTCGTCGGTCAGAAGTTCGACCGGCGTGGCCCCCATGTTAGCGATGAGGAAGAACAGCTCTTGTTCCTTGCGTCCGGGCTGGACCAGGCCGGACGAAATCTGGAGGCTCAAGCCCAGCAGGGTCAACCTGCCTTTGGGGAATATCATGCCCGCGATGTCCAGCGGCAGGCTGACTTTCTCCAAGGTCTTGCCCATCCGGGTCCGTCCCGGTGGCACGAGTATCTTGTTCTTGGCCTGTTTCCAGACCACCGCCTCGTTTCCCGACTCGAATCGGGAGGTCGTCAGGGGCCGCTGGCTCTTGCGCAGCACACCATAGGTGCTGCTCAGGGTCAGATCTATCGAGGCGAGCTGGATGTTGTCCTTGAAGAACGGGTCTATCACAACCCGTCCCTCCTCGACTTCTTTCAGGATTTCAGTATCGCGTAGTATTGACATGTTATCTCCTTTTCGCGAATCAGCACGTCAGGCGAATCGCTCGGGAGGGACTTCGGGAACATCTTGCCTATCTGATCTCCACCAAAACCTGGCGGGGTGCAGGCTCCGCCGCTATCGAAGGGTATCGTCGGCTCGGTCATGCTATTCCGGTCAGAATCTACTCCTGCGCCCATCGGAGTCAAGGAAGGAAGAAGTGGCCAAGTGGTCGTGTGGTCCAGTGGTCGAGAGGGAAAGGGAACAAGAGATCGAGGGATCAAGGGATCGAGTGCACAAAGAAAGCGAAAGGGCGATAGAGAGATCGAGAGACCGAGTGGCGGAGGGACGACGGGATTTCCGAGTGACGATTGGCGAGTGACGCGCGGAGCGCGCGAGTTTCCAGTTGGCAGGTTGCAGTTTGCAGTAGCGGACAAAGGCGGCCAGGTTCGGAATCCACGCGGACATTGTGAAGACGCGGAGGCAAGAGTCAAGATGCGCGCGGGTCACTGCCGACGCCTCGCCCTGACATCCGACAACTGCTCAAGTTCGGCTCCCAGCCGCCGGGTTCTTTCCGGGAACCGCCGCAGGAACTCGGCCAGGACATGCCTGCGAATCGGTTTCAGGTTCAGGCTCGGCACGTCGAGCCCGGCACGACCCTGGCCCGTCATGTACAACTGGTCGCACAGGGCCTTTTCCGGCAGGGCAACGTAGACCCCATTGTGCAGTTCGTACCCGAAGAAGAGCTCGGGCCGCAACTGACGGTACTCGATTTCGGTCCAGGACAGTTTCAGTCGGCGGGACCGCCGGGTCGTGGCAAAGCTCAGAACGTACGGCGACTGGCTCAGGATGCCGAACCGCGCCAGCGCCGACTCAAACGACAGGTAGGACGGGAAGTAGTACTCGTTGCCAAGCTTCTCCATGTCCGGCGCCACGTCGGGCAGGCCGTATAGCCCGGTGCCGAAACGCCTGAGCAGTCCGGCCCTGGCCCAGCGGGCGAGAAACACGTAGAGGCTTCCTTTCGAGAGACCGGTGGCCTTGGCAAGGTCCGCCACGGTGTAGTAGCTCTTGCCCAGCCCGCGCAGAACCTTCAGCACCTCCAGCTTCACCTGGCCAGCTCCTCAACCACCGGATAGAACCTTCGTGGCAGATGCATGCGCAGGTCGCGGCGCAGCACCCGAGGGTCAAACTTCGGGGCGTCCTCCGGCAGGTCCCGGCCCAGGGTCTGGCCGAGATACCAGAGGTCGAACAGGTCCCGCGGGGCCCGGCGCGACTGCAGGGCCGCCAACTTCTCCGGCCAGATTGCCGCCGGCGTTGCGACCAGGGCCAGTACCCGCAGGGGCGAGCAGGGTGAGGTCAGCAGCCGAAGTTCATGCTCCAAAGCACCGGGAGTGCGCCGGCTCACCTCCACCACCTGGCGCACCGGTCGCTCCAGGGCCGAGTCGCGCACCCGGAACTCGGCCAGCAGGGTCCGGCGCTTCTCTACCAAGTCGGTCATCTCCAGTTCCGGATACTTGCGGACCACCTGCTGCGCCGCAGCCGCGAACTCCCGAAAGCTCACCTCCCGCGAGACCGAGAAGTCCAGGTCGTCGGAGAAGCGCGGGGAACCGTATGCCAGCCGCAGCGCCGTGCCGCCCTTGAACACCAGTCGGTCGCCCATTCCGGTACCCAGAAGGACATCCAACACTGCCAGCTCCCAGAACTCGCGCACCACGAATTCCACGTTGATGCCGAGCTCAGCAGCCAGCTTCCGGGCGATTGCAGGTTCCATGTTTATTATCAGAAACGTTAAGAATCAGAGAATGATACCATGCCCCCTTCCTGTATTCAAGCTCGAACCGCCAACGACGAACCGCTAACAGCTATTCAGACTCATGAACTCCCCAACTCTTCAACCCTCGAACTCATGGACTCACCGAGAGATCAGACAGGCCTTTCTATGCGCACGGGAAAGCTGCGGCGTATCCATCCTCAAGCGGAGGGCCGGCGAATGACACATAGACTTCTATCTTCTTGGATAGCCTGACCTTCCTCCAGACTTCGTCTCTATTCCTGGAGTGAAGCAGCAGCTTCCCCTCTACGGCCTCGCCATTCGCCTCTTTGGTAACTGCGATTGCCAGCCATTCACCCCTGTATCTCCTCTTGATTTCCGCTATCCTCGCCATCTTTCACCTCCGTGCTCGCTTTGTCGGTCGTGTCTCTTCCCGCGGCCGCAATCGCGCGGTC
>JAPLUO010000156.1 GCA_026397595.1 Caldifarciminota bacterium | reverse complement strand
GTCGCCCAAGTCCCGCCGACAGCGATTCCAAGAATCCTGCGAACTGACCAATGCTGCGTTGCCATAGCTTCTGATTCCATTGCATGCAGTCATTATAACCTCTCAGCCTCAAATATCAACACATAACAGAGTAGTACTAGTAGCGGAGGTAGCCTTGCTGAATGATTTGTCGCTCAGGGTTGCCGATTCACTCTTGTGCTGCGCGCGAGGTTCCAGTGCCTTGTGCATTGCACGCGCTGACGATGACGCTGATGCGCGTCTTTGTGCGGGTTATGACTGAAGGAGCGTTCAGCCCGGCCGGTTTCGCTGTGTCGGTTGTCGCGTTCGACGTTGCCTTGCGCGCCGTGTTTGCGGCTGCATGCGAAACCGCGACTACTGTCACTGCTCGGTCCGAGTTCGGATGCGCGGCTGTCGGGCGCCGCTTGCCGACCGGCGGCCAAGCGGTCTTGTCGCAGGGTTCCGTGAGGAGGACGGGCTGCGGGCACGTCGGAGGGAGACGCCGGGTGACGGCGCGGATTCGGGCGCCGGGTTTAGGCCGGGGTGTCGGGGGTGACCGGCTGCAGTGGTTCCGGGGGCTGGGGGTTGGTGATGACCACGAGCGCGGCCTGGACCGTGCCGGTGCTGTCGGGAAGGGCCTCGATGCGGGTGGAGCGGGTTTAGGCGCTCACCCAGCGTGCGACCGACAAGGATGCGTGTCGAGGATACGGACGAAGTCAGAATGCAGAGCAGTGAAGTCAGAAGTGCGAACTGAGCTGGGCTAGGCAGAGACCCAGCGGGCGACCGACAAGGATGCCAAGTTGGCGATAGCGCCGATGAGGTGGCGTTGCTCTGGGAGCAGGCTCTGATAGTCGCCTTTCACGCCGATTACGCCGATGGTCTGTTCCCGGGTCTTCATCGGGATGAAGAAAAACCCGACGCTGGCAAGGGTCTCGGTCCCGGCGCCGGCCGGCTCGCCGTGCAGGAGAGTCCACTCCGCGACCGCGGTCTCCTCAGGAGTCAGGGCCAGATCCGGTTCGCTTCGTGCCCACACCTTGAGTCCGGGCTCCTTTGTCTTGAACAGAACCACAACCGGGTCGGAGACGGTCTTGGCCAAGTGACGGACCGTGGTCTGGCCAACGTCGTCCAGTACCGTGGTGCGCAGTACCGACACGCTGTCCCAAATGTCTGTGGTCTGCGCGCCGAATCCGCTGATGAGCTGTTCGAGCGGCGGGAGCGCGAGCAGTTCGCGGCTCATTTCTTCAAGCTGGGAGATACGTTCGGCGCGCACCTGCAGCGCGGTGAACTGGCGCTGCGTGACCTTTATCAGTTGACCGACGACAATCGAGGCCACAAAGAAGACGAGCGCGCCGAGAATGTCGCCGGGGTTGACCATGACGAAGGTGAGCGTGGGCTCGATGAAGAAGAAGTCATATGCCAGGAGGCTCAAGACCGAAGCCAGGACCGAGGGCCCGGTGCCGTATCTGAGCGCGACGAGGATTACCGCCACCAGGTACACGGAGTAGAGCGCGACCGGATTGACATAGCGCTGGAGCAGGAGGTTCAGGCCGGTGGCGAGCGCCAACACCGGGAGCGTCATCAGGTAGCCCCGAACGTTGAGGCTCGGGCGGCGCCGGGGCGCGGTCCGGACCGGGGCGGACTTCTCTTCGACTGTCGGCGCGAGCAGGTACAGGTCGAAGTCGGCCTGGTTGCGCATGAGCTGGTAGACTGGGGAGCGGCGGAGCACGGCCTCGATTATGGACCGCCGGGGTTTGCCGATGAGGATGCTTGAGACATTGTTCTCACGGGCGAAGCGCACAAGGCCGGGCACGACGTCGAAGCCGGACAGAGTGGTCGCGTGCGCGCCGAACTCCTCGGCAAGGTTGAAGGCGTCAGCCAGCCAGGTCTTCTGCTGCGAGGAGAGTTCGGCCGCGCTCGGGGTCGAGACATAGACTGCGAACCACTCGGCATTGGTGTCTTTGGCGATGCGGTAGGCCTTGCGCACAAGCTGGCTTGCGTACGGGGTCGGCCCGATGCAGACCATAAGCCGGCCCGCGGCAGGCCAGGTGCTGCTGATTGCCTTGGCCCGCATGTAGTTCAAGAGTTCGCTGTCCATCTTGCGCGCGGCCACGCTCAATGTGATTTCTCGGAGGGCGACCAGGTTGCCGCGCTGGAAGAAGCCGGCCATGGCCTGCTTTGCCTGTTCCGGTATGTAGACCTTGCCCTCGCGCAAGCGTTCGAACAGCTCTTCTAGCGGGATGTCAATCACCTGGACTTCGTCGGCCCGGTCGAGCAGGTCGTCGGGCACGGTCTCCTGCATTCGGATTCCGGTTATCTTGGCGATGATGTCGTTCTGGCTCTCGAAGTGCTGGACGTTGACCGTGGTGTAGACGTCAATCCCCGCGGCGAGCAGTTCCTCGACATCCTGGAAGCGTTTGGGGTGGCGGCTCCAGGGCGCGTTGCTGTGAGCGAGTTCGTCTACCAGCACGACCGAAGGCTTGCGTGCGAGCACTGCGTCGAGGTCGAATTCTTCGAGCGTAATGCCTTTGTAGTCGGCTGACTTGCAGGGAATGACTTCAAGGTCAGTGAGCAGTTCGGCGGTTTCGGGTCGGCGGTGCGTCTCGACCACGCCCACCACGACGTCGTCGCCCCGGCGCTTGAGCAGGTGTGCCGCCTCGAGCATTGAGTACGTCTTGCCGACACCCGGCGAGTAACCCAGGAATATTTTGAGCCGGCCGGACTTACCCTCTTCTTTCTCCACTTCCTTCAGCAGGGCATCCGGGCTGGGGCGGGCGTCATCGTTCATCGTTGTTCGTTCTTCGTTCCTCGTTCATCGGTCCCGAGAGACTATCAAGCGCGAGGTTCAGCTTCAAGACGTTCACCCGGGGCTGGCCGAAGATGCCGAGGAAGGGTTGGTCAGTAGTGCGCAGCACGAGGCTGCGGACCAACGCTGGCTCCAAGTTACGGGTGCGGGCAACGCGGCCGACTTGCAGCAGCGCGGACGCGGGCGAGATGTCCGGGTCGAGCCCGCTGCCGGATGCGAGCACGAGGTCTGCCGGTACTGGTGCATCTCCGGGCAGTCCGTTCTCAGTTCTGATGCTATCAATGCGGGCGCGCACCTGCGCGAGAAGCTGCGGGTTTGACGGCCCAAGATTGAGCCCGGCCGAACGGGCGGCGTCGTAGCCGCATTCGGACGGCCGGCCGTGGAAGTAGAGTGGTGACGAGAACTGCTGGCCGATGAGCAGCGAGCCGACGGCCTTGCCGTTGACCCTGACCACGCTGCCGTTGACCTGATGCGGCCACACGAGGCCGGCAATACCGGTGATGGCCAGCGGGTAGATGATGCCCAAGAGCAGGGAGAAGATGCCAAGCACCAGTAGCGACGTTCTCAGGTTGCGCATGGGGTTCAGGCGAGATGGAGCCAGACCAGCAGCAGGTCAAGCAGCTTGATGCCGATGAACGGAAGCAGCAGCCCGCCGACGCCGTAGACCAGCAAGTTGAGCCGGAGCAGGGCCGAAGCCGACTGGGTGCGGAACCTGACCCCGCGCAAGGCTATCGGGATGAGCAGCGGGATGATGATGGCATTGAACACAACCGCGGCCAGGACCGCGCTCGACGGGTTGGCGAGGTGCATGACGTTGAGGACGCCGAGTTGGGGGTAGACCGCGGCGAAGATGGCCGGGACGATGGCGAAATACTTGGAGACGTCGTTGGCGATGGAGAACGTGGTCAGGGCGCCGCGGGTGATGAGTATCTGTTTGCCCACTTCGACGATGTCGAGGAGTTGGGTGGGGTTGGAGTCGAGGTCTATCATGTTGGCGGCCTCGCGCGCGGCCTGCGTGCCTGCGTTCATCGCGACCGCGACGTCTGCCTGGGCGAGCGCCGGGGCATCGTTGGTGCCGTCGCCGATCATCGCCACCAGGTGGCCGTCGGTCTGGTATTTCCGAATCATCTCCAGCTTGGCTTCGGGTCGGGCCTGGGCCACGAAGTCGTCCAGCCCGGCCTCGGCGGCAATCGAGGCCGCAGTGAGCGGGTTGTCACCGGTAATCATCACCGACTTGATGCCGAGCTGACGAAGCTGGGAGAGCCGCGCCTTGATTCCCTGCTTCAGGACGTCTTTGAGCCGGACTACGCCAATGGGCCGGGGGCCGTCGGCGATGACGAGCGGCGTGTCGCCCTGGCCGGCAATGGCGTCAACCCGGCGCGTGAGGTCCTCGGAGAACGCGCCGCCCGCGGTTTCGACCCAGGCGCGCACCGCGTCCACTGAGCCCTTGCGGATGCGCCGGTCGGACGTATCTACGCCGCTCATCCGGGTCTGGGCCGAGAATGGGATAAACATCGCGCCTTCGGGAGCGCGGATGTCGCGGCCCTTGATGCCGAGTTCGTTCTTGCACAGGACCACGATGCTGCGGCCCTCCGGGGTTTCGTCCGAGAGCGACGAGAGCAGAGCGGCTTCGATGGTCTCCTCGCGCGACGCGCCGGTTGCGGGAATCAGCTCGGTCGCCATGCGGTTGCCAAGCGTGATCGTACCGGTCTTGTCGAGCAGGACCACGTCCACGTCGCCGGCAGCCTCGATTGCCCGGCCGCTCAGGGCGATGATGTTGTGCTGGAGCAGGCGGTCGGTGCCGGCAATGCCGATGGCAGGCAGGAGCCCGCCGATGGTTGTGGGCATCAGGCAGACCAGGAGCGAAATGAGTATCGGAACCGTCGTGCTGACTCCCATGTACCCGGCAAACGCGGGCAGGGTAACGACCACTACGATGAACAGGACCGTGAGCCCGATGAGCAGGATTTCCAGCGCAATCTCGTTTGGGGTCTTGTTGCGGCGAGCGCTCTCGACCATCTTTATCATGTTGTCGAGGAAGGTCTCGCCGGGGTTGGCGGTGATTTTGACTTTGATGGTGCCGGACAGAACTCGGGACCCGCCGGTGACGCCACTGCGGTCACCGCCTGCCTCGCGGATGACCGGGGCCGACTCGCCGGTGATGGCCGATTCGTCCACGAGCGACGTGCCTTCGATGACCTCGCCGTCGCCGGAAATCACCTCGCCGTCCTTGAGCAGAATCACGTCGTCCTTGCGGAGCTTCGTCGCCGGGACTGGTTCAGTGCTGCCGTCTTCACGCAGGACATTGGCCACGAGGTCGTGGCGGGATTTGCGCAGGGACTCGGCCCGGGCAGTGCCTTGCGCCTCGGCCAGGGCCTCGGCGAAGTTGGCGAAGATGACGGTGAACCAGAGCCAGACGCTGACCTGCAGGACGAAGCCGACCCCTTCGCCCCGGGCCGCGTCAATTCCGATGTAGGCCGTGGTAACCAGGGCACCGAGTTCGACCGCAAGCATCACCGGGTTGCGCCAGAGCGAGACCGGGTTCAGCTTGCGCAGGGACTGGCCCAGTGCGCGGAGCAGGAGCCGGGGTTCGACCAGCGTTGTGGTGCGACGTTCCATGTTCGTTCTGCTCGGTTAGAGCGGGCCGGTTCCGGACAGCATCAGGTGTTCAAGGATCGGCCCGAGTGCGAATACCGGGAAATACGTCAGCGCGCCGACGACGATGATGACCGCCACCAGCATGACGACGAAGAGGACGCCGGTCGTCGGGAACGTCGCTATGCTCAAGGGCACCCGCTTCTTGCGGGCAAGAGCGCCGGCAATGGCGAGGCCGGGCAGGATGGTCGCGAACCTGCCGACCAGCATCGTGAACCCGAGGGTCAGGTTGTAGAACGGCGTGTCGGCGTTCAAGCCCGCAAACGCCGAACCGTTGTTGCCGGCGGCGGAAAGGTAGGCGTACAGTATCTCAGACAGGCCGTGGGCCGACGGGTTGGCAAGGCTGGCCCGGCCCGTTGGCAGGAGCACGGCGACCGCTGCGCCGGTGAGCAGGACTACCGGCGGCAGCAGCACGCCGATGACCGCCATCACCATCTCAAACGGGCCGAGCTTCTTGCCGAGGAATTCCGGGGTCCGACCAATCATCAGGCCCGCGATGAACATGGTAAGGATGACGTAGAAGAGCATTGTCATCAGCCCGACCCCGAGCCCGCCGAATATGGCCTCACCGATACCCATGTTGAACATGTACACGAGGCCGGTCAGGGGCGTCATGGCGTCGTGCATGCTGTTGACCGAGCCGTTTGACGTGACGGTGGTTACCTGGCCCCAAAGTACTGAGCTGGTAATGCCGAACCGGGTCTCCTTGCCCGCGAGGTTGGAGCCGTGTTCAACTCCGAGCGCACGCAGAGCCGGGTTGCCCGCGAGTTCGGAGGCGAGCACGACGCCGAGCCCGAGCAAGAACAGGACCGCCATCGCGTAGAAGAGCGCGCGCCCCTGTTTCGGATTCCCGAGCATCTGTCCGAGCGTGAAGACCATGGCCACTGGTATCAGCAGGATTGCCAGCAGTTCGAGGAAGTTCGATATCCAGTTCGGGTTCTCGAACGGGTGCGCGGAATTGGCGTTGAAGTACCCGCCGCCGTTGGAGCCGAGTTGCTTGATGGCGATTTGCGAGGCGGCCGGGCCGACCGCAATTGTCTGGCTCGCGCCCTCAAGAGTGCGGACGGTCGCGGATGGCTTCAGGGTCTGGACCACGCCCTGGGACACGAGGATAAGGGCGAGCAGCAGGGATAGCGGCAGGAGGACATAGAGAACCGGGCGCACCAGGTCAACCCAGAAGTTGCCGACGCTCCCGGCTTCCTTGCGGGTGAAGCCGCGCACCATGGCAAGTAGTGCGGCAATGCCCACACCGGCGGACACGAAGTTCTGCACCGCGAGCCCGAACATCTGGCTCAGATAGCTCATCGTATACTCGCCGCCATAGGACTGCCAGTTGGTGTTGGTGACGAATGAAATCGCGGTATTGATGGCTGTGTGCCAGTGGACCCCGGCCAGGCCCTCTGGATTCAGGGGCAGGAGCCGCTGCAGCGCCTGCAGCAGGAACAGCAGCACCAGGCCGGCGAGAGTGAAGACTACAACCGATGAGCCGTACTCGCGGGCCGTCATCTCGCGGGTTTCGTCTACTCCGCAGGCGCGATACACGAATCGCTCGAACGGCCTGAGGATTCCGGTCAGGAAGACTCGTTCGCCAAGGAACACGCGAGCCATGTACCGGCCGAGTGGTACAGCCAGGCCAATCAGGGCCAGCAGCCAGAATCCCAACGAGAGTGCGGACGACATCGTCATGGGCATGTTCCAGCGGTTAGCTTCGCGAGGTCGGCACAGCGGCCGATGGCCGCGACGGTCGGGACAATCAGGACGAATCCAGTGACGAGAACCTGGATCGGCGCGGCGGCTCTCAGAATCATGGGCATGGTGGTAGGCTTGTGGCCTCAGGTTCGGGCGCGACCGCGTGCCGGCGCGGGCCGACGGAGAGAGTGAAGCCGGGTATTACGCGCTACGTCCAACTGGTGACAATACTTGAACCGTAGCCTGCGCATGTTGTTTTGAGGGTCTATTTCGTGGCGGACATGGTAACCGGTGGTAATTATCGGCCGGGCAGGATGGTTGTCAAGTTGATGTCAAGGAAAGATAGGAAAGAAGGATATAGCGCACTTATCTCGTCTCCGTCAAGCACAGGACGCCCGGTCTCGCGAGCCACTCGCAAGTCGCCGCCACCATCATTGTGGTCGTCACGGCCACGACTTTCATCATGCAGGTAATCGGCCCGCCGTCGGTCAAGTACGCGGGGACCAAAACACTGCCAAGCCGGACACCAGCCTGCGCGAGGCCCGGCAGTTGATGAAAGACCGGGTGCGCGACTTCCTCGTTGTGACCGAGGCCAACGACGACCGCCGACTAGCCGGCCTCGTCACGCAGCGGTCAATTGACCGGGCCCTGGAGGCGGAGATAGCACGCCGCCGCGGCCACTCTGAAGTGCCGGCCGTCGCCTGAAGACAGCCCCGGACACGAGGCCGCCTGATCGGTTCGCTTACCCCGACTACGCGGTCTTGTACAGGTTGACGCCCGGTATCCGGGTGAAATGGCGGTCTGCGGAGAGAATCAGGAAGCCGTTCTCGACGGCAATCGCTGCCAGAATCAGGTCGCTGAGCGGCAGGGTGAGACCCCGGCCGCGGAGCCCGGCCGCGAGGTCCCCCGCCTTCGTCCATGTTGACCGTGTCGTCTCGACATATTCGATGCCGGTCATGCCCTGCCGCAGCCGTTCGCGTTCAGACTCGTCTCTGATACCGGCGAGCAGTTCGGCTTGGACGATGCCGCAGGTCACGGCCCGGCCGCCGCGCACCAGTTTCTCGACGGCGTCGGCCCTGGGGTTCACTGTTCCGCGGAAGAAGTCGACCCAGACTGATGTATCAATGACGACCTTTGGCGTCGGCAATTTCGGCTTCCTCCATGTCGTCAGTCACGTCCTCAATCGTTAATCTGCCGCGCAGCGCCAGGAGTTGCTCGCGGCGCTTGCGCCGGGTGAAGTCGCTCAGGGCAATCCGGACCGCCTCGCTCTTCTTCTTCACCCCAACAATCTCGGTCACGGCCCGTAACAGGTCTTCAGGAATGTCCAGTGTAGTTCTCATGTTGGTTCACAGGTCATTGTAGGTCGGTCTGCACCAAAGTCAAGCATCATTCCTGTATGCCGAATGTATGTGCGGCAGGGTGATGCCTGCCCAGAGCGTCAGGCGTCAGCCGAGGCAGACGTTATCGCCGGACTTGCAGACGTCGCCCTCGAGTTCGAGCGTGACGTGGTTCAGACCGAAATTGTCGCGCAGCGCAGACTCGAGCTTCGAAAGCATTGGCTGGAACGAGCTGACCTGAGAGTCTCTCACCTTCAGGTGAGCCATCAGAGCACGCTCGCCCTCGCCGATGGTCCAGATGTGGAGGTCGTGGACGCCGGTAATCTCGGGCGCGAAGTCGACTATGAACTTGCGCACCGTGTCGAAGCTGACGTCGTGCGGAGTCGAGTCGATGAGGATGCTCGCCGAGTCGCGGAACACCGACCATGCCCCCCAGATGACCATTCCGCTCACCATGATTGAGAGTATCGGGTCAATCACGTACCAGCCGGTGAGGCGGATGACTACGCCGCCGACAAGGACCGCGATGAACCCGAGAAAGTCATCGAGCAGGTGCCACATTGCCGCGCGAATGACCAGGCTCTCGCGATCGCGCCGAAGTAGCAGGACCGCGACGCCGTTGACTACGAGGCCGACCACCGCTATGAAGATCAGGGTCGGGCTTTGAACCGGCTCGGGTTTCACGATTCGCAGTATCGCGGAGCGGATAACCAGCACCGACAGGGCGACGAGCACGCCCGCGTTCAGGAACGCGGTCAGGATGCGAACCTTCCGATAGCCGAATGTGCGGCGGGAGTTGGGCGCCCGCTCCGACAGGCGGAACCCGAAGTAGGAAAGGGTCAGAGCGACCGCGTCGGAGGCGTCGTGGATGGAGTTCGCGACGAGCGTCAGCGAGTTGGCCATCAGACCGAAGACAAGCTCGGCGACCGCGAACCCGAGGTTGAGCAGGATTGAGACAACCAGGCTTCGGCCCTGTCGGGCGTGGCTGTGGTCGTGGTCGTGTGCGGACATGGTAGTGAATCTTATGCGCGGGCGGGCCGCTGGCAAGTCTGGGGTTGCACACAGTTGACCGTCGCGGCGGGCGGCCTAGACTTGCTGCATGGATCGGCCCTTGTGGCGGCAGCCTGAGTTCTGGACCACGGTCGCTGCGGTCGTCGTGCTCAGCGTTGGACACTATACTGCGCCGACCCATGATCCATTCTGGCACGACCTGTTCCGCCGGCTTTACTATCTCCCGATAATTCTGGCGGCGTTCCGGTACGGACTCAGCGGCGGGTTGGTCACTTCCATCCTTGTCTCGCTCTTGTTCCTGCCGCACGTGCTGATGACACGAGCCATGCTCCCGCGCCAGGCGAGCGAGGCGGTGTTCGAGATACCCCTCTACCTGATCGTCGGCATAGTGACCGGCATCCTTTCCGACCGGCAGCGCAAGGCGAACGAGTCCCTGCGCCGGGCCGAGCGGTTGCGCACGCTGGGCGAGATGGCCGCAGGTATGGCGCACGAGGTGAAGAACCCGCTGGCCGCAATCCGCAGTTCGGCGCAGATACTCGCCGGGCACGTGTCCGGCAAGGATGCCGAGTTCGCGGGCATCGTGGTGAGCGAGGTTGACCGGTTGAACAAGGTGGTGAATGAGTTCCTCGAATACGCCCGGCCCGCGCCGTTGAAACGCGAGCCGGTGAAACTCAGCGCTGTTCTCGATTCCTGTCTTGAACTGCTGGCTCCGGTAATCAAGCAGGCAGGGGTCGCAGTGAAACGAACCTATCCAAGCGACGAAGGAACCGTAGACGCAGACTCGGCGCAGTTGCGCCAGGTGTTCCTGAACCTGATACTGAATGCGATTCAGGCAGTCGAGAACCAGGGTTCCGTTGAGGTTTCAGTCAGAGAGTCGGGCCGCGAGACGCAGGTTACCGTGAAGGACAACGGGCCCGGGATTCCGCCGGATAAGCTGACGAGTGTGTTCGAGCCGTTTTATACGACGAAGCCGGGCGGCACCGGGCTCGGGCTGCCGATCGCCCAGCGCATCGTGGCCGAGCACGGCGGCCGACTGGTAATTGAGAGCACGCCGGGAGAGGGCACGACCGCGACCGTGATTCTGCCGGGAGGCTAGCACATGAAACACCGGATTCTGGCCGTTGATGACGACGCAAGCGTTGCCCATGTGGTTCGGTTCCTGCTGGAAGAAGAGGGGCACGACGCGACGGTGGTGGCTGACATCGCCGGGGCGAAGCGCGAGCTTGCAGCCGGGCAGTTTGACCTCGTCGTCTCCGACCTGAAGCTGCCGGACGGCAGCGGGCTGGACGTGCTCAAGCTGGTGAAGGAAGCAAGCCCGGACGTGCCGGTGATAATGATTACCGCATTCGCCACGGTCAGCACCGCGGTGGCGGCGATGAAGTCCGGCGCGTTCGATTACGTGCAGAAGCCCTTTGACAACGATCGGTTCAAGGCGCTGGTGGTCAATGCGCTCCGGTTGCGGGACTTGAAGCTGGAGAACACCAGGCTGCGCGGCGAGGTCGAGCAACAGTATGGCATTGCCGCCATACTGGGTTCGAGCCAGCAGATGGAGAAGGTGCGCGAGATGGTACGGCTGGCAGCGACGAGCGAGGCCGCGGTGATGGTCCTCGGCGAGACCGGCACGGGCAAGGAACTGGTAGCGCGGGCGATTCACTTCCTAGGCGCGCGGGCGGCCCGGCCGTTCGTGGCGGTGAACTGCGGGGCGATTCCTGAGAACCTGGTCGAGAGCGAGCTATTCGGGCACAAGAAGGGGGCGTTCACCGGCGCGGTGAGCGACCGCGACGGCCGGTTCGTGCAGGCCGATACCGGCACCATCTTCCTCGACGAGGTGACCGAAATGAAGCGGGACCTGCAGGTCAAGCTGCTGCGGGTGATTGAGGCGCATGAAGTCCAGCCGGTGGGCAGCACCGAAACGCTCAAGGTTGACGTGCGGATTATCAGCGCGACCAACCGGAGCCCGATGGAATGCGTACGCGACGGCGAGTTCCGCGAGGACCTGTACTATCGCCTGAACGTCTTTGCCCTGCCGATTCCGCCTCTGCGCGAGCACCGGCAGGACATACCCGAGCTGGTCGGCGCGTACCTGACCCGGCGCGGGTACGGGCCGGACGCCGTGAGCAAGTCCGCCCTCGACCTGCTGGCCGAACACGACTTCCCGGGCAACGTGCGCGAGCTTCAGAACGTGATTGAATCCGGGCTGATACTCAGCGGCGGCAAGCCGGTTCAGCCCGAGCACATTGCGGACCGCCTCATTCCCAGTCTGTCATTCCGAGGGAGCGAAGCGAGTCGAGGAATCTCTCAGGGGCAGGCAGCCGGGCCGACTTTGGCCGAGGTCGAACGGAGCCATCTCGAGGCCGCGCTCAAGAAGACCGGCGGCAACCAGTCCCAGGCCGCACGTCTCCTCGGCATCTCGCGGGCGACCCTGCTGTACCGCATGAAGAAGCACGGGCTGGGGTGAGTTCCCGACGGGGATACTGATGCCAATGCGAAGCACGTCCGTCGCCGTCAGGTCCGGCCTGTTGGCTCTGTGCCTCGCGGCAGAAGCGGTCCTGTTTGACTTCACTCGCACAATCCGGCACGGCTTCCTTGACGAACACACAGGTCGGTGTAAGCTCTCAGCGAGGACATACTCGTGACGACGACTGAACGCAGCGTACTGGAAGACTTGAGGCGCCGCCTGACCCGGCGCCTGACGTTGCACAGCATGTCGCTCTTCGGGTCTCGCGCCCGTGGTGACGCGGATAGGGACTCGGACATGGACGTGCTGATTGTGCTTGAGGACCGGGTTGACGCAGCGGCGGAGGAGTACGTCAGGCTGTGCGCGTGGGAGGCCGGCATTGAAGAAGGAATCATCGTCGTGCCGGTCACGGTGTCGCGCGCGGAGTGGCAGGAAGGTCCGCTGAGTTCTTCGCTTCTCGCCCTCGCCGTAGAGAAAGAGGGTGTAGCGGTATGAAACCGGAGCACGTCATTGAACTGGTCAGACATCGGATGGAACAGGCGCGCGCCGCGCTGACGGATGCCAAGTTCCTGCTTGACGGCCAGCGGACGCCGCAGTCAGTCATCAACCGAAGCTATTACGCGATGTTCTACGCCGCGCTGGCGCTGCTTCAGACTATCGGCAAGACGCCGTCGAAGCACACGGGCGTTATTGGCATCTACGACACTGAGTTCATGCGAAGGGGCGTCTTCCCCAAGGAGTCATCGATTGCATTTCACGACGCCTTTGACGCTCGGCTTGTTTCCGACTACCAGCCGGTGAGGGAGGCGACCCGCGACGAGGCTGCGTCCATTCTGGCAAGGGCTCAGGGATTCGTTGTAGAGGTCGACACCTATCTCAAAGCGCATCCGCAGTGAGTCCATCCCGGCCGGACTTCCGTGCCAAGGCGCGAGCGAATCGTCGCTCCTTCTTCCTGCAAGACCGGGGTCGCGAGACCCGCGCGGGTGGGACATCCAAAATCCTTTGTTGTGTGTCCCCGGGACTCCCCCGGAATCGATAGGCCGCGAGCCGTTCGTCGTTTCGCCCTCCGCCGCGCTTGACTTTCCAACGGGGGTGGGTTTAATGACTGTGCAATGTTGACCGAGCTTCTTGGGTATCGTTCGATGCCTATCGGCTTGGCACGCCTGTTGCACAGACAGACAGACAGACAGACAGACAGACAGACAGACAGAATCCAAACCTAACAAACTAGTCCGTCCGCGTTCTTCGCTTGGATACTGCGCTGCGCCAACAGCGGCGCAGGACCGGTTCGAGACCAGTCATGGCAAGGGTGTCGGCGAGCACCAAAGGAGGAAAGCATGCTGATTAGCATGATGACTATGATGCTGGCCGTGGCCGGGGCGACGGGCAACGTTGCCGCGCCTCGAGACATGGAGTGTCTTGGGTTTCTCCCCTTGTGCAGCAACCGGCTGACCTGACATCGGAGAATACGCCCCATGAGTGCTTCCGAATCCGCAACCGCTCGCGACGACGCGAGCATCCGCTCCAATGCCCATCGGGAAGGTACAGGTCGCCACTGGGGAGTTGCTGTCGCGGTCCTTGCTCTAGCAGGGGCTGGACTAGTTCTTCTATCTACCGCCAAGTACGGAGCCGGGCTTTCTCCCGACTCGGTGGGCTATCTTGATGTTGCGCGCAATCTCGCATCGGGTAAAGGATTTGTCTTACACACAGGGGAACCTCTGGTCACGTGGCCGCCCCTATACCCGATGCTACTCGCACTCATCGGGTTCGCAACTCGACTGGACCCGGCGGTTTTCGCGCATCTCGTCAACGCCGCCCTGTTTGCCCTGGTCATCTGTGTGTCTGCCCGCCTGCTCCAAACCGGTTCCCAACAGACCACCACCTACAGTGTGCTGGGCGTGTGCGCAGTGCTGTTCTCGATACCGCTGTCCCGAGTCTACGCAATGGCTTGGTCTGAGTGCCTCTTTATCCCCCTGGTACTCCTATACCTCGTCTTTGCACAGCGCTATTGGGACAGCGGCGGAAGGCTGTCGCTTGTAGCCATTACTCTCTCAACGGCGCTCGCGTGCTTGACTCGTTACCTCGGCGTCGCCCTTGTTCCTGCAGGTGTCGTGACAATCATCCTCGCGACCGGAGTGAACTTCAGGGTTCGATTCACCCGCGCGTTCGCCTTCGCAGCTCTCTCGCTAGCGCCTCTTGGACTTTGGCTGGTACGTAATCACCAATTGACCGGAACGCTCATGGGTGGCCGGGCCGCCTCCTCATCCTCCATCGCCATAGCAAACGGCATAATTTATGACAATCAGGCGGCTAGTCTGACGTAACTTAGGATGTCGTCCGGGTGGTGTTGGATATGGTGGAACACGATCTTGATCGAACCAATGAGTTCCGCAACGCTGGGGAAGAAGCGGTTGTGCGTTCCTTGCCGTCTGGTATAACCCCAGACGGGTTCCATCGGGTTGAACTCTGGCGAGTAGGGAGGCAAGAACCAGGGCTCGATTTCACTCTGGCGTGCTTCAAACCATGAGCACATCGCCGGGTTCTTGTGGTACTTGGCGTTATCCTCAACGAGAAAGATCCTCCGCCGGTGGAACTTCCTGATCAGCATCGCCAAGAAGTCCTGAGGGGTCGAGGCATTACAGGTCTCAGCGAAATGATAGCAGAATTGACCGTCGGGTACGTTTACTGCTCCGTAGATGTGTTGCGTGTTGCGCCGCCCGTAAGTCGGCACCCAGCAGCGAGCTCCCCGGTGGTACCAACTGTGGTAGGTAGTCGGGTCTTGCCGGAATGCGGCTTCGTCTTCGAACAGGATTATTCCACGTGCCTCGCGGCACTTTTTTTTAGCGCCGGATACGTCCTGCGCACCCAACGCTGCTGGAGCTCGGGCTCGGCCAAGGCGAGCTTCTTGCCTGGACGGTGGACCGAGAAGCCCAGGTTGTGGAGTATCTTCCTCACATGATCATGATGGTAGGCTATGCCGAACTCTTCTTCGATCACATGCTGAATCGCGGGACATGTCCAGATCCCCGTGTTCAGTCCGTATGCGACCGGACCGCTGTCCAAGATTGTTCCAAGTAAAGCAACACGCCCCTGGCTCGGTGCCAAAGACGGAGATTGCCGTCCGACCTCGCCCGCGCGAGCAAGGCTCGCAGCATTCGCACCTGTCGGGCAGCTCGATACTGCTTCCTTATCAGCGTAGACACCTCCCGTCAGGAAATCATGGTCCATACGGGAGGGAATGTAACAGAAGTCGCGCCTATTGTCAATAATTATGCCGTTCGATATAGCAACGTCATTCTTAGTGCCAAGACAATGCTCTCTTGGTGGTGTGCATTCGGACTGGTCTCGAAATTCGTCGTTCTTGCATGGATTGCCGTTCTGACTATCGCGGTCTTGTCGTCGAGAACTGCGATAAGGAGACTGACTAGCAGTCTGAAGGCCATCTTCATCGGTCAGTCACCCACCGTGCTGTTCTTCGTCACTTACACCATCATGCTGTTGGTTACATCCAGCACAACGGCGTACGACCCAATTGACGACCGCCTGCTATCCCCAGTCTACGTCGCTGCTACTCTAGTCCTCCTGAAGCTAGTCTCAGACTTGCTCAGCCCGACTCAACTTCCCTCCGCCGCTTTCGTCCGCAAGGTCCCGGCGGTACTCCTGGCTCTGTGGCTGTGTCTTCCTCTGACGAGTGTCGCACAGTTAACGAGAAGTTGTCTGAGGAATGGTGCCGGAGGCTACAACACAAAGACATGGCGTGAGAGTGGGACCGTCGCGTACGCAAAGCAGGTGCTATCCACCAACGACGATGTCCACGTTCATAGCAACGGCCAGGATGTTCTCTGGGCACTGGCGGGGATGAACGCCGCATCGACACCCAGCAAGACATATTATAGGTCGACAAAGTCGGCCAACCAGCTTGGCGACCTGGTTGGACGGTGGCCCCCCGAGGGCGAGGCATACCTTGTCTGGTTCAAGAACAGGATCCGCCCGTATTCATTCTCGGTCGAGGAACTGGAGGAGGTCGCGAACATTGTGGAAGTTGCGCGCCTTAGTGACGGCTCGATCTACCACATCTCTGTCCGGGAAGCAGCCGTGCAGGACTCTAGCCATCAGGTCGGCGGAGCACCCAGCGTAGGTGGGACAACCACGCTTGAGAGCCCGTCAGATGAGAGCAGGTAGGCCTCTCTTCTCCGTCAATAGGACGCGGGACACCTCCAGTTCCCAACCAGAATCGTGTCAATAGGTGATGTGTGATGGCGGTCGTGTTGACAGAATAGGCAATTCGGGGGACGCGGAGCTTGTCCAGAAACTCGTCCTCGGCCTCACTGAACCACAACTGGTTGGGTGCGGCTTGCACTTGGGGTACAGCATAAGGTAGTGCGCAAGTGCCGCCGGCTAGTTTTCAGATAAGCTCCACAATAGAAGATTCACGAGGGCCGGAACGCGCGTCAAGGCTGCGGTCAATGGGCCGACAGCTTACGGCTCACAGCTTGCGGCTTCCGACTGAGGAATTCCCGCATGGAGTAGAAACGGGGACACGAAACGAAAACCCCGTTGACTTCCGGACCCGCCGGGCCGGTGACCGGTTGACCGCTAACGGCTGACGGCCAGGCGCAGAGAGCTTCCCGGATTGCTCAAGGTTTCTCTGCGACTACCTTGCCGTCACGCCAGATATAGATCGGCGTGCCGTAAGCGCGCGCGGTCTTGCGAGCGGTCTTCGCCGCACGTCGCAAGGCGCGGCCCACAGTAACGGCACGGGTCTCGGGCTGCTTCCTTCGTTTCTTTGTCTTCATGACTGGGCCTCCAGTAACCGGGGAGTATCCCCGGAGTTGTCATACACTGTCCACGCGTCGGCAATCGAACGGTAGGCGGTCTGGAAGTTATCCCAGCCACGCGCAAACCGCCGCACCACATCGGCGCGTGGGACATCGTGCCCGCCCTGATTCCGATGACGGAATCGGGTCAGGTCCCGGTCTGTGCATCAGTCGTTGCTTCCGGACGGCAGACAGGCCTCCTGTCAACCAGAGTAGCGCAGGACTGAAGCTGCCTCTTTTGCAGGTCGGCCAGCATCTCCTTCAGGTCGTGATGGTTCTCGGCCGCATACGCATCGCGAATGCGCCATAGTTCGGAAATGACTTCATCTTGGTACATCGTCGTCCTCCTCGGCAAGGAGCTCCAATGGCGTGCAAATCTCCGGACATCGGTAGCCTGCCGCCGCACAAACCGAGCGCAGCAGCGGGCGCAGCGCGGCATTGTCTATGTGCCGGCAGTTCCAGGTCAGCAGGTAGTCTATGCCATGCACCGTGGCGATGGCAACATGGAGTGCATCGGGCTCAGCCGATGTCGGCATCGCGCCTTCGGCGATGAGTCGTTCGGCCAGAACTCGCGATTCTTCGTCAACCTTCAGCACCGGCATTCCGGCAAGAAGCGAGAGCCTCCGCGCGGCAGTGCCCGCGTCCCCACGAGAAGCTTCGACAAGTACGAGTTCAGAGACGAAAAGCTCGTACCTGGGGCGGACACTCTCCCACCATTGCGTGGTGAGCTGCTGCCATGCGGCTGCCCGGACATCGCGGCTGGGACGGGCGACCAGATAGCTGACGATTGACGTCTCCAAGTAGACCGTCTTTCTCATACTTTCAGTCTACCACGAAGTGCCCCGCACGGCAACAGACAGCGCTGCCCGGTTCATCTCATGCCTTATCCAGTCGCGCCCGTGCAGAAGTCAAGCCCCGGAACCGCGGAGAACGGCAAGGGCAGGAGAGACGCAGGTCTCGCGGCTCTGATGTCGGCTGCTCCATGCGTATCGTAGTCTCGAATCGCACTATGGCCGCTGGTTTCGCAGCGACATGACCAGTTCAGCGAGGCGGCGGGGCGAAAGGGCCGACGGCTTACAGCTCACGGCTGACGGCTGACCGATGCCGATGCCGGATTCGCAATTGCGGAGTGCCGATTTGCGATTGGGGAGACCGGAAGCGCTGGGAGAGGGTCGCTAGGCCCTTCCATCGCGGAGGGGGAGGACCAGTTCTGCCAGGCGGCGCAGCAAGGACTGGTCAATGTACGGGCGTTCCATGGAGTGAATCACTTCTTCGATGCGCTGAGTCCGCTGGGGCGAGCCGGGTTGCGTTGATTCGGCGACGTTGAGAAATGCGGTGATGAAGATGAGGTAGTTGCCGAGTGCGCCTCCGCTCAGGCCTGCCGATTTGAGCAGGTTCATGGCCGCCTCGATGACCGGTTTGCGTGCGGCCTCACGGGCCTCTTGTTCCCGCGCCATGCGCTCCAGATACTCGTCACGGCACATGTCGTAGTCGGTCTGGAGCCGGTGCCTGGGCCGCAGGAGCATCAGGTGCTTCGCGTCGTCCGCCGGAGGCAGCCAGTCAAGCTCATCCTTTGCCGCCATGTCGTCAAACAACGCGGTCATGGTCCGAAGCAGGTGGTCGAGGGCTTCGTGCGGCAGTGCCTTGCGCTCAGCCCAGGCACGGCAACGCCCGAGGCGGCGCTCCCGCAGGGCCGGCCGTGCCTGCCGGGTCTGGTATAGAATCCGGAAGACCTTGCGGCCGAAGTCAGCCGCGTGCTTCCGCTCTTTGCTCATCGGGTTTGCCCCGAGTCCGTTGAGTTCGCGATGGAGCACGATTTCGATGACCTTACGGAGGTTCCACCACGCGGCTTCCTTGCGCAGGGCCAGGGTTGCCGCGTCTTCCGGCTGCGGCTTGGGCACTCGCGGCCCGCGTGCCAAGGCGCGGGCAGGTCCGCGCTGCGGCCGTTCCGGCGCCGACAACCGCACACTCAAGTAGCCGTCGAGGAACCCTTGGATGTCGGTCGACGTGGCCCCGCACGCACGCAGGTAGTCGAGCACCAGCCGGGCCGAGGGGTTCGAGACGTGCCCGGCTTCAAGCCGGGCGATGAGCTTGTGTCCGTGTCTGCCACCGGCCCCGGTCGCTTGAGCCACCTGCTTCTGGGTCACTCCGGCCCGTATGCGTATCTGCCTGAGAATCGGGAACAACCCGGCCAGCGACGTGGACCTGGTTTCACTGCCATCGGCCATGCCCTGAGTCTACTTAAAAGTAGACCGGCCTGCAAGCGGGTTTTCGGCATAAGTACCTGAGGAATCAATCAGCTAGGCAACAAACCACATTTCGGCTCTTCGCGGATTCGTGTGGGTAGTTTGAGTAGCCGGCCTCGCGCAAGTTCTTGTAGAACGGCATGTTACCTTGCTTGCCCCGACATCAGAACTGGGCACGTTTTCAGCGTGCGAGAAGTCAGACGTCTTGCCGATGCT
>JAPLUO010000215.1 GCA_026397595.1 Caldifarciminota bacterium | reverse complement strand
AATCGGCTTCACTGAGTCGGATAGGTTGAGGCTGTCGCGGAAGGCCTCTATCGCCGGAATGAGGTCATACTTCCACTCTTCAGCGAGGCTTTGAACGTCCGTCGGGCCGGTCGGAGAGCTAACCAAGGGCCCGAAGTAGGCGTTGATGCCGATGTAGTCCAGCGAATCCCAGAAAGGAATGCTCCGATACGTCCGCCAGTCGGCCGCGTAAGTTATTGGTCCGAGATACTCGCCTTTGACCCAGTTGATGATTTGCGTCCACTGGTTGGGCTCCCAGGTCGAGTCGGTGGTCCGGTCAAGCTCCGACCCGACGCAGAGCATCTCGCATTCCTCCTCTTGTGCTATCCGCGCATACCGCCGGATGAAAGACCAGTATGACAGGAACCACGTGGCACTGTGCGGGTTGTGATAGCCCTGCCAGACTCCGCTCAGGCAATGGACCTCGGGCTTCATGAAGACCTTCAGACTGAGTTGCTTGGCCCAGCGGACCACCTGCCTCACCTCGTCGTCTGACGGTGACTGGTCGTCCATCCAGAAGACGTTTGGCGCGCCGGTGTCGCTCATCCAGTAGACCGGCACGATCGTGACCCAGTTCGCACCCGCTGCCTGCGCCAGCTTCAGCGACTGGTACGCTTCACTGGAGTTGTATGGCTTCATCGAGGACGCCCGCGTGAACTCGATGCCTTTCATCATCGCATCAGGCCCGGCAACCTGAGCCATAGAAATACCCGTTGTCAGTAGTAGCACAACCACCACAGTCGCTGCGCCTCTCTCCTTGTTCTTCATTGCCTCCTCCTTGCAGAGTCTATCGTTTGCGGACTATTCAGACATTACCACCTTCACCCGCATCCTCTTGTTGCTTGCCTCCAGGACAACCGCATAGACGCCCGCAGGGACTCGCACGCCCCGGTCGTCACGACCGTCCCAAGCAAGCGTCCCTGCGCTGACGCCGACGATGCCATTCACCAAGGTCCTCACGCGCCGTCCCTCAGCGTCGAACACCAGCAGCCGCATCGTGGTTGAGTTCCCGATTGAGTAGTGCAGCGTGGTCATAGAGCTGAAGACGCTCGGCTCAGCGACCATTGTGGGTTGTTGCGTACAAGGTATTCCACGAGCCTCTGCAACGCCACCGTTCTGAATGTACTTGATCACCAGCAGGTCCCCGCCAGCCCTGCCAGCGAGGCAGAAGCTTCCGTCAGGACCGACTGCAATTGCACCTCCCGCATCGGAGCCGCCGCTATCGTATGCGTCCAACCACATCTGATGGCCGGCCGAGTCGTACATCACGGTCGTGCAGTCATTCCGGCGCATGGCCCCACCATAGGCGTAACCCGTGACCAAGATTTCCCCGGAAGGCATCACGGCTATTGCCGTCGCCTCGTCGAGCAGGTGTCCGGGGCCGTCGTAGCGAGCCACCCAACGTTGCTCGCCCGAGGACCTGTACTTCACGGTTGCGTAGTCGTACACGGTAGTATCTCCGGTGCTGAAGCCCGTGACATATGCGTTCCCGTCGCTGTCCAGCGCCAGCGCGCTGGCCTCGTCATCCCCGTTCGTCTGCCCGCTGTACCTCCGTGCCCACAACGTTTCACCGGCGGAGTCGTACTTGATGGTAATGTAGTCATAGGGAGTGGTGTAGCCGTTGTCGCCGTAGCCAGCCACGATGACCGAATTGTGGGCGTCAATCGCAACGTCCATTCCGCGTTCAACGCCATGGCTCGGCCCATCGTAGCCGACAGCCCACAGCCTGTTGCCCGTTGAGTCGTATCGCACCGTAGTGCAATCGTAGTGCGCTGTCGCGGTCGCACCCCAACCTGTAGCGACCGCATCCCCGTTCTGGCCGACAGCCAAGGCCCACGCGTAGTCCTCATCACCCGCATAGTCGAAGTACCTGACCCACGCGGTGTCGCCGTCAGGACGGTACTTGATGATTACCTCATCGAGAGAAGCCCGGTATGAACTCCCGCAGACGACAATGTTGCCCTGCGGGTCCAGCGTGAGGTCGAAGGCACCGCCCTGCGAACCGAACGGTCTGGTCCACTTAAGCACCCCTGCAGAATCGTACTTGACGGTGACCATCCGGCTGTCATTGTTCGTGCCAGCAACGTAGACGTTGCCTTGCGCGTCAACGGCCAACCCGTACGGGATGTCTTTGCCGCCGAAGTCTGCCCTCCGTACCCAGGCCGTATCGCCGCTCGGCTTGTACTTGATAGTGACGAAATCGTAGTCTGCTGCGGTTCCCTCGCTCCGGCCAGTAGCGTAGACGTTGCCACTGGAGTCAGTCGCGATTCTGGTCGCTTGGTCGTCTCCGTGGGCCGGCCCGTCGTACCGCCGCACCCAGGCCGTATCAACGCCGGCCCGCAGCAATCCAGGAATTGCCAATGCTACGCCCATCAACAAGGTGGCCACTCTGCTCATGGTTTGATTCTAGACCTCTGAACCACGAAGTCAAACCGCATTCCGCCCGCCGACGTTCGGATGTACGGTCCTCAGCGACTCCTGCACGGCCCGGAACTCAGCGAAGCCCGGCTCACGGTCAATGGCGGCAGATAGGATACATGCAAGCAGAGCCACTAACCGCCCGGCCGGGAACGTCACAGACCGCGACTCGGATGCGACTCGAACAGAAACACCTTCTCCAACCCTTGTATAGAAAGAAACGATGTTCTTCATAGAGTCAGGCTACCACTGACTAGCCGGCTGTCAACAATCGTCGCAGGCGCAGGCGGCAGCCACAGCGCGTATCCAGCACCTGTCCACCTCCGCGCCGGCGCGACCGGTACGGCAGTGGTCCGCACGCCGAACCTGAAGATTGTCTCGGCCAACGACACCATTCCTTCCTTTCGTCCTGTTTGCGTCTTTGCCCGCGCACAGAAGAGAATCCCTCGACGGAGTGCCGGAACGGCCATTCGCCGCACATGGACTCGCCACAGTGCGGCATGGTTGTAAGCTTGCTTGGAGGACCTTCTCCCTCACTTGACGACTGCACATCCTATGCCAAGGCCCGCGAAGTACGCTAACTCGCTCATGTTATGCGAGTTGAGGCAGGCTATCGCATCACGACGCACGTGGTGCGGCAATGGTTCTGGTCGCACGTGTCCAAGTCCTTCAGTATGATTCGGTTACGCGGAGCCCCTATGGACAGGCAGGCATGGTCCAAATCGGCTGTTGTCAAGGTGCGGAACTCGCGTAGCTTGCTGAATTCCTACGTTGCCTGGGACACTGGTGGCTAGTCACATGCGACAGTCGCGCGACGAGTGATTGGTTTCCAAAGTCCGATTGACGTGTGAAGAGTGGGCGCGGCTACTCCGCGGTCGTCTCCGCCGCCACCAGCGCAGACCATGAACCGTAGGCCGCAGCCAGGCGCGCCTCCCGCGCCGTGGTCTCTCGTCATACCGCCGAGCGTTGGCTCCGAACGACGAACACGGCACCGCAGCCGACTGAATCGGAACCCGCCCGGAAGGTCTTCTATTGTGTCCTCACGCATCAGCGCCTATAATCTCTTAGAGGTTCTCTGATGAAGCTCCTACTCCGCGGTTTTTGGGGACAGTCCCCATGCGGGGACAGTCCCCGAGGAGGCTGCGTGCGGTATCTGGCCGTTGCCCTGTTCGCTTTGTCCGTAGGTCAGGCTAGTGTGTTGGTCAAGAAGCTTGATTTTCGGCCCTCGCAATTCACGTTTGAGAACGGTCCTCGTCTGGGTGCAGTCCCCGTCGCCTACGATGTCGTGCTGGGCGAGGGGATGGATGTGAGCGATGAGCCGGGCGCGCCGCAGTTGCCGGTGCAGCCGGTCGTGGTTGCCCTGCCCGGCCGGTGCCAAGTGACTGGCGTGACGTTCGAGGTTTCGGGCTGGCAGGCCATGGACGGGCAGCATCAGGTGGTCCCTTGTCAGAAGCAGCAGGTCTTGTCCACGCCGGAAGGGATGGACGGATTCACATCCCCGAACCCGGCCATCTACCAGTCAACAACTCCGTATCCGGCGAGCCCGGCCAAGTGGACCGGGACGAGCTTCCGGCACGATTCCACCTTTGTACAGGTGCTGGTCTATCCGGTTCGGTACGTCGGGGCGGAGCAGCGGCTGGAGGTGTGTCGAGAGGTTAAGGTTAAGGTCGAGGGACGGACGAAGTCAGAAGCTAGAAGCCAGAAGCTAGAAGCTAGAAGTCCGGACGCGGTCAGCGGTGAGCGGTTAGCGGATGGCGCGTTTGAGTATGTCATTGTGACCGGCGAAGGCTATGATTCGGTGTTCCAGCGGCTGGCGGACTGGAAGACACAGAAGGGCGTGCCGGCGGTTGTTCGCACAGTGGAGTGGATGTACGCGAACTACCCGGGTCGGGACCAGGCAGAGCAGGTACGGAACTATCTGAAGACCCTGCCGGATTCGGGCGTGAAGTACGCGCTGCTAGCCGGAGACGTGAACGTGGTGCCGTTCAGGAAGGCGTTTGCGATGAACTGCGAGTGGGGCGCGATGCAGCGCGAGGACTCGCTGCCCTGCGACCTCTACTTTGCAGACCTCGACGGCTCGTGGGACGCGAACGGCAACGGCGTGTTCGGCGAGGTGGATGATTCGGTTGACCTTTACGCAGACCTGAGCGTAGGCCGCGCGCCGGTGGACGGCATCGAAGAGGCGCAGACGTTCGTGCGCAAGGTGATTGACTATGAGCACGGCACGGTTGCCGGGTATCAGAACAAGGGCCTGTTCTTCGCCGAGATACTGTGGCAGAACCCTTACACCGACCAGGGCGTACACAAGAACAAGATGGAGCAGCAGTCGTTTGCGTCGGGCTACAGTCTGACCAAGCTGTACCAGAGCCTTGGGAACGAGACGCGTCCGGCGGTGATGCAGGCGATGCGCGAGAACCAGAACTTCATGAACCATGACGGTCACGGCTGGATTGATGTGATGGAGTGCGGCGGGTCGGCGAACCGGATGTACACGGCCGACGCGGATACGATAACCAACGCCGGCCTGGGCGTGCTGTATTCCATCGGTTGCTGGACCACGGCGTTCGATTTCGTGAGCATCGGCGAGGCGTTTGTCACGAACCCGAACGGCGGTACGGTCGCGACCATCGGCAATTCGTCCTACGGCTGGGGCTCGCCGGGCAATCCGGGGTTCGGGTATTCGGACAAGTACGACAACCACTTCTGGCACGCAATCACCAGCGAGGGCGACTACCACGTCGGCGACGCGCTGGTCGCGGCCAAAGAATACTACGCGCCGTTCTCGCATGACAAGAACGTGTATCGCTGGCACCAGTACGAGGTGAACCTTATGGGCGACCCGGAGATGCCGGTCCGGACGGCTCAACCTGAGTCGCTGGTCGTCACGGCGCCGCTGTCGGTCGGGCTGGGGCAGGGGCGATACCTCGTCACTGTGGCGCATGCGGGCGCGCCGGTCGCCGGCGCGTTGGTATGTCTTGCCAACCCGGGCGAGGTCTACAGCCGAGGCCTGACCGACGCCGCGGGCCGGGTCTGGCTCGACGCAGACCCGCAGACGGTAGGATGGCTGAACCTGACAGTGACCGCGCACAATTTCTACCCGTACCAAGGCGAAGTTGCCTGCGATAGCGGCAACTATGTCAACTTCGCAGGCTGGCGCGTTGACGACCGGGCGGGCAACGGCGACGGCATCGCCAACCCGGGCGAAACGGTTGTCCTGCCGTTCGTGCTGCGGAACACCGGCGATGCAGCGTCGGGCCCGGCGACCGTCACGCTCATCACCAATGATGCCCGCGTGACGCTGCTCGACTCGGTCGTGAGCGTGCCGGGCATCAACCCCGGTGACTCGGTGCAGGTTGATTCCGGCCTGCGCGTCGCGGTGCAGGCCGGGCCGTATGACGGCGCGGTGGTGGTGTTCACCATGAACGTCACCAGCGGGTGTCTGGTCAGGACGTTCTCCCCGGTGCTCCCAATCGGCGAAGCCGTTCTCACGCTTGACCGCTGGTGGCTGAACCAGCCGCCGTTATCGCCGGGCGCGAGCCGGGGCCTTGGCGTGAGGCTTCTGAACCGCGGGCACGGCTACGGCCACGGCACGTGGTGCCGGCTGGTCTCGCTCGACAGCCTCGTGTTGGTCGCGGAAGACAGTGTCGGATATGGCGAGGTCCAGCCGAAGTCGTACGGCAGCAGCGCCGACAGTTTCATGGTCGCGGCGTCGAGTTCGTGTCCGGCCGGCCACGTCGCCTTGATGGAGTTGCAGACGCACGCGGACCGCAGCCTCGAGCGCGATACTCTCGAACTGCTCGTCGGCGAGTACGGGTTTGAGGATGACATGGAATCGGGTGAGTCGAAGTGGAGCCACGGTGGGACCGGAGACATGTGGCATCTCACGTCGTGCCGGACCCACTCGGGCGCGAATGCGTGGTACTGCGGCGACGAGGGGACGAGGCAGTACAACAGCAACATGGATGCGTGGCTGACAACGGTTCCGTTTACGGTTCCACAAGGTTGTTCGCTACGGTTCTGGCGCTGGTTCGCGACCCCGAACTACGGAGTTGACGGCATCCGCGTCATCGTCCTGCGCGGCACGGCAGAGGATACGCTCGACTTCGTGGGAACCGGCGGCGCGCTTGGGCCCTTGGAGTGCGGGAGCGAAGCTCCCGCTTTTCCGCGACCCCGGCAAAGCGGCAGCGCTGCTGCCGCACTCCAAAGAAGCTCCGCTTCCGAACCTCCAGGGGCAAGTCCCTTCGTGAACCAGAGCAACTGGGCGGAGGAGAAGTACGACCTGTCGTGGCTCGGGCTGGGCGAGACGGTACAGGTAAAAATCGCGTTCGTGAGCGACGGCGACACGGTTGACGAAGGGTTCTATATCGACGACGTCCGCGTAACCGGCGGCGGGCCGCCGGTCGTGGCCATCGCCGGAGTTGAGCCTGCGCCCGGGCCGGTCGCAGCCCTTGATGCCTGGCCCAATCCGTTCCGGCGTACCGTGCGAATTCAGTGTGGCGCGGCGCTTGGGCACGAGCCGCCGCAGTTGAGCGTGTACGATGCATCCGGCCGCATGGTCAGGCGGCTGCCTTCGGTCTGGAGCACGACTTGGGATGGACGCAGCGGCAGCGGGCAGCTTCTGCCCGCAGGCGCGTACTTCATCGAGGCCCGCACTGCGAGCGAAAGGCGAATCGCCAAGGTCCTGATGGCCTACTGACCCGCATGGCAGAACTTGACAGATGGTATGAGGGGATACGATTCTGTCAAGGATGCGGCGAGATCGAGATTTCCTGGTAGGCGAGTACATGGACGTCCCACCTCCGGGTAGTACCCCAGTGGACCCGAGCAGGATGATACGGAGCTTGCTCGGTGTCGTCCTGCTCTTCATGTCTTCGTGCTCATTTCAAGTAGCGACGACAGTGAGGAAGCACGACGCGGGAGGTGGAACCGGCTTTCGCCTGGATGCGTGCGCCACAGGCCCGCGGATGCTGGCGCACGTGGAGATCGGAGGACCACATGACTGAGGAGACAACGAAGCTGACGTTAATGAGGCATCCGGCCGGTGCGATGGAGCTCATGCTGCTGGCCTGCTTACTCTGTATCCCGCAGTGCAGCAGTTACACTATCAAGTCAGAAGGCAACGGCTTTCGGATTCGGGAGCTGACGAAGGTGATGGTGAGGTTCAAGATGGTCAAGAACGAGTTTGAGCTTTGCGGCGTGCCGTTCGGCTTCACCATCAAGGATTCGGCATCGAAGCCGGTCCCGAACAGCATTCTGCTCCTGAAGTACGCCGATCGGACCGACAGCTTCCCAGCCGACTTGACGGGCGAGGCTCTGTTCGTTCTGGACAGCACGATGCTTCAGGGAAACCCGCTCATCTGTGCGGCAGGCAAGAACCAGTGGCCCGACCTCTCCATGAGGATGAGTTTCACCTTGGGCGAGAAGCTGCAAAAGACAAACCTCGTGCGGCTCGACAGCCTGCAGCGGATCGAGACCGTTTGCGGCCTGGTCTATTACCCGCGCGGCTGCGAACCGGTAGCCCAGCGCCTCGCTGATTACCTGCCCAAGGCCGCGGCGCTCATCGCCCGGCTGACCGGGTTTCAACCGGTCGACTTTGCAATCGCGCTTGTCGACAAGCCGGAGCCGGTTATAGTGACTCCGGACAGGGCGCGGGTTGCAGACCGGACTTATACGCTGGAGCCCTCCTCGCTCGTGACCGATTCCGGGGCGGATCGGTATCTCTCGAATCTTCACGAATGGACCGAGGCAACTATCCGGACGAGCTTCGCCTACTGCGAGCCGATGCCGCGCTGGATATACGAAGGCCTTGCGACCTATTCCGAGTATCGCATGCTGGTAGAGTTCGACACCACCGACCCAGTGCGACCTCGTCTCGTCGCCTCTGCTGAGAAGCAGTTCGGCCATGCTCGCGAGTGGCTGGGGAAACAGCAGGCAAGAGGGAAGAAGACCGTTGGTGTCGGACTGCTTGCCTGGAAGGAGCCCGGTCCCCAGCAGCCGATGGTCGAGACCGAAATCTACAAGTACCAGTTGTCGTTCTGGTTCTGGTGGAAGGTGAGCCAGCGCTACGGAGAGAAGGGGATCGCCGACTTTCTCACTCGCGCGAAGCAGGCCAAGGTCAGGGACAACGCCGGTTTCCTGAAGGTACTCGGCGACTGCACCGGGAATCCACGCATCGCCGACTGGCTCAAGAGCGCCGACATCGCGGAGACAATCGCCATGATCGACGAATATCTTGCCGCTGTGAAAGCCGAGTAGCAGCAAGGACACGTAGCGGCGGGGACATATTTCATAGAAGCACGTACTTCGTGAGACCGCAGGCTGGTCAAGGTCCTCTTGGCGCGGTAGGATCGGACCCGGCCGAGGCTAGAATCCAGAAGCTAGAGTGCAGAATGCAGAACTTCCGGTCGTTCTCGCTTCTGGCATCTAGCCTCTAGCTTCTTACTTGGCCTCGGCGGCCCCTGTCGGACAGCGCGTCTGAATCTGAATGTGTCGCTGGCTTGACAAGGGGCGGTTTCGGTACGAAGATAGGGCATGAAACAGGCCATCGGCTTCATTCTTTTCTGTTTGGTTTCTCTTGTCTCGGCGAGCGGACCGGGCGTGACCACCAAGGTCGAGCCGGCCGAGAAGGGCACAGGCACGCGGTTGGCCGTGCCGGGTCATCCTCCGGCCGTCGCCGCTGCGGCCTCTGAACTCCAGCCGCTACCTCCTGATTCCGGCTGGACGCTTATGGACTCGCTGGTTCTGCATGCGATGATTCCGGCCGGTCAGCGTCTGGCGGTCGTGTTCGACAGCGCGACCGAGTCCCTGCGCGATACGCTGCTGCCCGTGTTCCTGAACGACTCGGCTAGGATTGCAGTGGCGATTGCGCCCGACTGGCTCAAGGACGACCTTGCTGACAATTTCCGCCGGCTCGGCGCAGTTCAGCAGAGCCGCTACTCGGATGTCATTCTGAATTGCCCGGACAAGCGATACTACGACGAGCTCTGCTTCCAGGTCGCGCACCTGGCCCCGGGGACACTATCCTCGATGAACCCGCAGATTCTGACCGACAACGTCCAGCAAGCATATCAGATCGACCCTGAGCTGCATTACGTCGATATCGTTGACTACGGCGACCCGCTGCAGGGCGGGGACTACTACTCAACTACGCGATACCGGGCTGTCGTGCAGGGCGAAACGACCATGGTCGAGATTCCGCGCGACATCTACTACTGGTGGATTGTGATGCCCAAGACTACCGACGAACCGCCGGCGTACGTGTACGACTACTTCTGGCGCGAATACCTGTTCTACGAGTGCGACTCAGGCTATCCGAGGCTGCGCGAGAAGCTCGCGAACACGCAGATTCTTTGGAACGGTGAGCAGGGCTGGTGGGCCGGCAACGGGGTGCCTTTTGACGACACGCTGCCCGCGGTCGGGGTTGTCGGCCGCTGGGTTGCTCACACCGTGCCGTTTCCTGCTCAGGGCAACCGTCCGATTCAACCCAACCAGATTGCTCATGAGCACGACGGCAATTGCGGCGAGACGCAGGACCTTCTCTGTGCCGCAGCCCGGACCGCGCTGATTCCGTGCGGCGGGGTGCTCGACATCAACGAGGACCACGTCTGGTGCGAGATCTGGTGGCAAGGCGAGTTCCACCCGTGGCAGGTTGACCTGGGCGGCGGGCCGACGAACATCAAGAACCCGGGCTGTGCGTACGACAAGGACCACGGCGGCGGCAAGGAATGTTCGGGAATCTGGGACTGGCGCAACGACGGCTGGCAGCGGAGCGTCATCGGCACCTACAGCGACGTCTGTACGCTGACGGTGCAGGTGTACGATACCTGTCTGAGGCCGGTGGACGGTGAGATCGTGAAGCTCTCTAGCGAAGGTTGGGGCGGCGGCATGGCGAACTGCTTCTTTGGCGTCACGGACCGCAACGGTCGCTACACCACTACGCTCGGCGACTATCAGAACTACTACCTGGACATCACCGGTCCGGTCGGCGGCATCTCAGCCGGCATGATCATCGACTCGGCTGCGGCATCGCCCGGCAGCAACTTCTTCTACCCCTGCACCCTTGCCGGCAGACTCGACTCGCTTGCGATCACAGGGGACAGCGGGACACCGCTTGACCAATACCGAGTGGACGTGAGCTATTCCGTGGGGCGCGAGGTACTCTACGGCTACGACTGCTATAACTCGGGCGGCGCTAACGAATACGCCCTGGTGAAAGCGTCGGGCGCAACCGACTTCTTCATCGCTTCGCAACCGGAGTTCCTGAACTACGTTGACAGCCAACCGTTCCACGCATTCGTGAACGACGAGAATGTGGCTGCTGCGAATCACAGCCTTGTTCTTTCCGAGCCCGGCAATCACTATGCGGTGTTCTCGAACGAAGAACAGGGCGACCTGATGGTGCTCGTTGATGCTACGGTGCGGCTGTACGGGTGGAACGTAGGGGTTGCAGAGACACCGGGTACGGTTCCGCCTGAACGCTGGGCGTCCATCAGCGCCAGCCCGTTCCGCGACCGGATGGTGGTACGTCTGGACGCGCGCCGGCCGGCAGACGCGAAAGTGAGAATTCTGGACCGTGCAGGCAGAGTCGTGCGCCGACTTGCCGCTCTTGGCGCAGGGCAGTGCCAGGTCGTCTGGGACGGGACCGACCGGTCAGGAAGAGGCGTGAGTCCGGGTGTCTATTTCTGCCAGGTTTCGGGCGGCGGCAGAGCGATGACCAGGCCAGTCGTGTATCTGGGGGCAAGATGAATCGGCGCGTGCATCCGTTTGCGGTTTGGAGTCTGGTGCTTGGGGTTTCTCTAGTCTGGGCCTCGGCGCCGGACAAAGGCGGGTATCGGTGGATTGACTCGGACGACAGCGGTGGGCCGGCGTTCAATTGGGTAGACATCACCGGCAGCGGAACGAGGATTCCACTCGGTGATGACGACAATCAGGGGCCATTTGCCCTTGGGTTCAGTTATGACTTCTACGGACAACTACGTGATTCGGTTCGGGTCTGCTCCAACGGTTGGCTCAGCTTCATATCGGAGAGCCACCAGTTCCACCACCAGCCAATCCCAGACACGCACGACCCGAACAGCCTGTTGGCTCCATTCTGGGCCGACTTTGACCCGTCACAGGGCGGTTCGGTCTACTACCTCGCGGATACTTCGCAGGGACGTTTCGTGGTCTCGTGGATTGACGTTCCGCTGCATGGCACCGGTGACAACTGTACGTTCCAGGTCGTGCTGGACACGGGCGGCAGCGTTGTGTTTCAGTACCTGCGGCTGCCGGCTTCGGTGCGGTGTGGCTTCGCCACCGTCAGAACGACCGGCGCGGACTCCTGCTCGGTCGGAATTGAGAACGACTCCGGCCTGACCGGTCTTGAATACCTGCGCGACGGTTCGCCGGTGGAGAACCAGTTGCACGACAGTCTCGCCATCAGGTTCTACCGGCTGCAGCACGACGTCTGTCCGTCGGTCATCCTGAGACCGATGGCACAGGTCTTCGCCGAGGATAGCATCGCCCCGCTCGTGGTGGTGTGGAACGTGGGCCAGAGCTCGGCGTCATTCCCCGTGACGGTTAGGATTGGGTCCAGCTACCAGGAGACGATGACAGTTGATGATCTGGCACCGCTGGCCTCAAAGACGCTGCAATTCCCGGTTTGGGTCCCGGCGGCAGAAACCTGTACGCTCGAGCTGATCACCTCCCTTGACGGCGACGAGTGCCCTGCGAACGACACGCTGCGGATGGGAGTATCGGGTTCGTACACGGGTGAACTCAGATACGACGACGGCGAACAGGACGCGTGGTACATGAAGAACGGCTCGCCCACAGACGACTGGGCCGGCGCGGTGAGATTTTCGGTTCCTTACGGCCAGTTTCGTCTGCTCGGGGCCAGGGTCTTCGTCGCGGAGACGACACCATTCAGCCGGGTCCTGGTCTGTCCCGACAGCGGCGGCGCCCCTAATGTCGGAAGCCCGTACCTGCTGGCCGAGTCGGTCGCGGCGAGCCAAGCCGAATCGTGGATTGAAGTCGCTGCCGACACGCTGGTGACCACAGCCGAAGACGTCTGGCTGCTAGCATTCTGGCAGCAACGGGCAACCGAGCCGAGAATCGGCGAGGACTCAGACGCGCCGAAAGACCATCGGACATACTTCGGCTCACCGACCGTGCGCTGGTTCGTTTACAACAGCGGCGACCTGATGGCGAGGTTGCGGATTGATGGCGGGACCGGCATCAGCGAACTCGGGCCAGTCGGTTTGCCTCGGCTTCGGGTGAGCCCTGACCCCTTCAGGCACACGACCACGATCTGTCTCGGTGGCGGGATGCCTTCGTGCCTGTTGCAGGTCCGTGACGCAACCGGCCGCCGCGTCCGTGACCTGCGGCTGTCCGAATCCGGCGTCGCGGTCTGGGATGGTCGCGACCAGGCCGGGCGACTGCTGCCGGCCGGGGCGTATTTCGTCGAAGCCCGAACCGGCGTCGCACGTCGGGTCGCTCGCGTAGTGCTGGCTCGCTAGCGAAGGAGTAGAATGATGAACAAGCTGATTCACTGGGAGATACCTTCCATCGACCTTTCCAAGTCCACGAAGTTCTACGCGGCGCTGTTCGGCTGGAAGATGCAGAGCTGGTCCGGCGACTACGCGTTGTTCGAGGTCGAAGACGGCATCGGCGGGGGCATCGCCAAAGTCGAGAAGATGCCCGAGCCGGGCATTGACGTGTATATCGGCGTTGACGACATCCCGGCAGTGCTCGCAAAGGTAGAGGCGCTCGGTGGCAAAGTCGAACGGCCCAAGACTGAAATTGGCGGTGGCATGGGCTTCTTCGCATTCTTCCGCGACCCGTGCGGCTGCCGAATCGGACTCGCGTCAAAGGCGTAGCCGCCAGCGAGCGACGCGGTTTCAGGCCTCTGGGGATAGCCCCAGTTTCCTTCTGGTTTGACAGCCCGGCCTCAGCCGGTAAGATTGCCTGCGTTCGGACAAGACAATTATCACCATTTAGAGAGGAGTCCCGGTAATGCGTAAGATAGTCGAATGCGTGCCCAATTTCAGCGAGGGCCGCCGGCCCGAGATTATCGAGAAGATTGTTAATGTCATCAAGTCGGTCAACGGCGTTTCGATGCTCGACCAGGAGATGGACGCGGACCACAATCGCGCGGTCATCAGCTTTGTCGGCGAGCCGGAGGCCGTGCTTGATGCCGCTTTCAAGGCAGTAAAGACTGCGTCCGAGTTGATTGACCTGAACCAGCATCAAGGTGAGCACCCGCGGATGGGCGCGACTGACGTGGTGCCGTTCGTCCCGATTTCAGGCGTGACGGTCGAGGAGTGCATCGAGATGGCCAAGCGGTTGGCTAAGAGAATTGCCGACGAGCTGTCGATACCGACCTACCTGTACGAGTTGGCCGCGACCCGGCCGGACCGGGTCGACCTTGCCCAGATAAGGCGCGGTGAGTTCGAGGGCTTGCGGGAGGCAATCCGCACCGATCCGGACCGTGCGCCGGACTTCGGCCGCCCTGAGCTGCACTCGACCGCGGGCGCTACGGTCGTCGGCGTGCGCGCGCCGCTGATTGCCTACAACGTGAACTTGGCAACGACCGACCTCAAGATTGCCGAACGCATCGCCAAGGCAATCCGGTTCCGCGACGGCGGGTTCCGCTTCACCAAGGCGCTCGGGTTCGAGGTGAAGGAGAAAGGCTGCGTCCAGGTTTCAATCAACATGACCGACTACACCAAGACGCCGCTGTACCGGGTGTTCGAGACCGTGAAGCGCGAGGCCGCGCGGTGGGGCGTGAATGTCATCGAGTCGGAGATTGTCGGGCTGGTGCCGCAGGGGGCTTTGAATGCAAGCGCGCGGTACTTCCTCCAACTGAACGGCTTCAAGAAGGAACAAGTCCTAGAGAACCAACTCGTCCCAGCCAAAGGGTTGCCCGATTTCCTAAACGACCTGGCTTCGTCCGCGCCGACGCCGGGCGGCGGCTCGGCCGCGGCCCTGAACGGCGCAATCGGCGTGGCGCTCATGACCATGGTTGCGAACCTGACGGCAGGCAAGAAGGGGTACGAGGAGTTCTCGGACGAGCTCTCGGCCGTTCGCGACAAGCTGCTGCCGCTGCGCGAGCGATTCGTCTCGCTGATCGACGAGGATGCCGAGTCGTTTAAGAAAGTGATGGCGGCGTACAAGCGGCCGAAGATGACCGAGTCGGAGAAGCAGGAACGGAACCAGGCAATCAGCGAGGCGCTGAAGGTCGCGGCGGAGACACCTCTCCGGACGATGAAGCTCGCGCTGGACGTGCTGGAGCTATGCCGGCCGATTGTCGAGTACGGCAACAGGAATTCGGTTACCGATGCCGGCGTCGGAACGATGAACCTCGATTCGTGCTTCCGCGGGGCCCGGCTGAACGTGCTCACCAACCTGGCCGGCATCAAGGACGAGGAATGGGTCGCGGCCAAGCGCGAGACGATGGACGAGATGGCGTCGGAGATGGACGCGTTGGTCAAAGAGTACACGGGCACAGTCGCGAAGAGGATGGGTGACTGATGGCAAATGCCCAATTCCTAATTGCTAATTCCTAACGAATGAGGAAATGGCCAGACCCGAGTTCCTCCGCAGTGGGCTTTCGTTGGTCATTAGGAATTGGGTTTTGGGAATTGGCAAGTGTCGACCTGCCGCCTGAGTTGAACCGGCCCTGATGGAATACAGCGGACAGGCCAACGTGAGCGGATCTGGTCTCGTCGACCTTCACGCCCATACGGTCTTCTCCGATGGGCTGTTCACTCCCGAAGAGCTGGTCGCCGAGGCGGACCGGCTTAAGCTGACCGCAGTCGCGATCACCGACCATGACGCGGTCGGTGGCATCGACCGGGCGCTCGCCGCCGGCCGGAGCCACCAACTTGAAGTCGTGCCCGGCGTCGAGATGAGCTGCAACACCGGCGGCGTTGACGTCCACATTCTTGCGTATTACATCGACTACCAGCACCCGGCGGTTCGGGATTTCTTTGAGATGGTGAGACAGAAGCGGGCCGAGCGGGCCGAAAAGATGGTTAAGAAGCTGAATGAGCTGGGCGTGAAGATAGAGTTGGACCGGGTGCGCGAGCTGGCGCAGGGCGCGGCAACCGGTCGTCCGCACGTGGCGCAGGCGCTGGTCGAGGCCGGTGCGGTCCGGACCGTTGATGAGGCATTCCAACGCTACATCGCGTACGAGGGTCCGGCGTATTTCCCCAAGATGCAACTGACGCCCGCGGACGCGATGGCCTTCATCCACCGGTACGGCGGGGTCGCGGTTGTGGCGCATCCCGGGACCTACCACGATGACGGCGCACTATACTCGGCGATTGCGGCCGGTGTCGACGGCATCGAAGTCTGGCACCCGGACCACGGCAAACGGAACGTCGACCACTACCGCGAGGTCGCGACTAAGAACGGGCTCCTGATGACCGGCGGCTCGGACTGCCACGGCGGCCGGAAACAGGGCAGGGTCTTCCTGGGATCGGTTGCCGTGTCATATGCGTGTCTGCAAGAGGTCAAGAGCCTCAGGGAGAAGCGGCTCAAGGGCTGACGACCGAAGTCAGAAGTCAGAATGAAGAAGGCAGAAGTCAGAATGCCGGTTTCCGGAACCCTCTTTGTGTCTGTGTGTCTTTGTGGTAAGGTCCTCGTCGTTTTGTCCCTTCTGTTCGGGATTGCCGGCGCTCAACTGCAGATTGCGCGTCTGAAGTACGAGGGCGGGGGAGACTGGTACAACGACCCGGACGCGGTTCCCAATCTGGCCAAGGAGCTAAACTCCCGCACCAACATCCGCGTGTCCACCGACGAAGCGCAGGTCGGCTTACTTGACGAGAAGCTGTACCAGTACCCGTTCTTGTTCATGACCGGGCACGGTAACATCAGCTTCTCGGACGACGAGGTGAAGCGGCTGCGCCAGTTCCTTGAGACCGGCGGTTTCGTTTACGCCGACGACGACTACGGTATGGATCCGGCATTCCGGCGCGAGATGGCGCGCGTGTTTCCCAACAGCCAGCTCGTCGAGCTTGGGTTCGACCATCCCATCTACCACCAGGTGTACGAGTTCACGAATGGCCTGCCCAAGATTCACGAACACGCAGAAGGGCCGCCGCACGGCTACGGCATCTTTGTCGGCGGCCGAATGGTCGTGTTCTATACGTTCAACACCAACATCTCCGACGGCTGGACTGCGGCCCACAACGACCCGCCGGAAGTGCGCGAGCAGGCCTTCCGTATGGGCATCAACACCGTGAGCTACTTCTGCTCCAACTGAACTGGCCGGCGTTGCCGGACGGGCAAAGGTTTTGCGCGTCTTGGGTGTCTAATTTGCGTCTAACAACACATTAAGGACGTGAATCAATGAGCAAACCGAGTTCCCGCCGGAAACTGATAGTGACCGTTGTTGCAGTGCTGGTCGTGATTGCGGCCGGCGTTTTCTTGCTGACGAGGCCGAAGAAGGCCAAGTACAAGACCTCAGTAGTCGCACGGAGCGACATCAGTATTTCGGTCTCCGCGACCGGGACAGTGAATCCGGTGAACCAGGTTACCGTAGGCAGCCAGGTGTCCGGTACCCTCGACAATGTCCTCGTTGACTTCAACGACCACGTCACGTCCGGCCAGGTCCTCGCCCGAATCGACCCCCGCAACTACGAATCGGCGCTGGAGCAGGCGAAGGCCAACCGCGCCTCGGCCCAGGCGTCGCTCACCCAGGCTGAGTTGACCAGCGCGCGCGCCGAAACACTCTATTCCTCCGGCCTGATAGCATTCAGCGACTACCTGCAGGCAAAGACCGACTTCGAGTTGGCCAAGGCCAAGCGCGACCAGGTTCAGGCAAGCTACGAGCAGGCCCAGACTAATCTCGCCTACACGACGATTACAGCTCCGATGTCAGGCATCGTTGTCGCGCGGAAGGTCGAGCCCGGGCAGACCGTAGCCGCAAGCCTGCAGTCGCCGGACCTGTTCACGATTGCCGACCTGTCGGAGATGCAGGTCGAGGTGTCGATTGACGAGGCCGACGTGGGCAAGCTCGACACGGGGCTCGCTGCGACCTTCGACGTCGACGCGTACCCGGAGAGCGCCTTCTCAGGCAAGCTCGTGCAGGTGCGCAACCAGCCGGTGGTGAGCTCAAACGTCACCACTTACATCGGTATCGTGCGAGTGGCAAACCCGGGCATGCTCCTGAAGCCGGGGATGACCGCGAACGTGAAGATAATCGTGCGGGCGGTCGACGACGTACTGCTGGTGCCGAACGCCGCCTTGAGCACGAAGCTCGCGTCGACGCTGGGGTTCTCCTCGGCCGCGCGGTCGCAAACGTCAGGCCGGCCGGGCGCAGCCACGCGGGGTACGGGGCGACCTGGCATGCAGGGGCCGCCGGGCGGGCTCAATCCCGGCGACGGGCGCGGTCAGCATCGCGGATTCCGCCCCGGCGCAACGGCGGCGGGCGATTCATCCAGGGCGGGCGCGCCCCCGGATACCGTTGCGGGCGCGGCGGCCGTTTCGCCCACGGTCACTCAAACGGTCTTTATTCTCTCGAACGGCAAACCGGTTCCGCGCGAGGTCGAAACCGGGATGGCCGACGGCAGCAATACGGAGGTTGTCCGGGGCCTCGAAGAAGGCGAGTTGGTTATCACCGGCCTCGGGCAGGGGAAGTCATCGAACGGCACGACCACGCAACAGAACCGGGTGCCGATGATGGGCGGGTTCGGCGGGCCGCCGCCGGGCGGCCGCTAGGGTTCCAGCATGCCCGGCGATGTCATCCGTGTGGATTCGGTCAGCAAGACCTACAAGGTCGGGGAGACCGAGGTCAGGGCTTTGTGCGACGTCTCCATCAGTATCCCGAGTGGCCAGTTCGTGGCGATAATGGGCCCGTCCGGCTCGGGTAAGTCCACCTTCATGAACCTGCTCGGGTGCCTTGACCACCCGGACTCCGGCAGCATCCTGCTTGACGGGATTGACATTACGCACCTCGACCGGAACGAGCGGGCCGAAATCCGCAACCAGAAGATAGGGTTCGTGTTCCAGAACTTCAGCCTGCTGGCACGGACTCCGGTGCTGGAGAACGTGGAACTGCCGCTCGTGTACGCCGGCGCCGACGCCAAGGAGAGGAGAGAGCGGGCACAGGACGCGCTGACGCGTGTGGGGCTGGCCGGGAAAATCAATAACCAGATAACCCAACTCTCGGGCGGCGAGCAGCAGCGGGTGGCGATTGCCCGGTCATTGGTCAACCGGCCGCCGCTCATCCTGGCCGATGAGCCGACCGGCAACCTCGACACCAAAACCAGCATAGGAATAATGGCTATCTTTCAGCGGCTCAACCGTGAGGGCATTTCGGTTGTGCTGGTGACCCACGAGCCGGACATTGCCTGCTTCGCGATGCGCACCGTGACATTCCGCGACGGCCGGATAGTGAAAGATGAGGCGGTGGCGTCGCCGCGCGTGGCCGAAACCGACCTAGCCGGGATGAAGGCAGCATGACCATCGATTTCGGCATGACCGTCCGGATTGCCGTGCGCGCCCTGCGGGTCCACAAGCTTCGCTCGCTGCTCACCATGCTCGGCATCATTATCGGCGTGGGCGCGGTGGTCGCGATGGTTTCGGTCGGGCAGGGGGCGACGGCGCAGGTGACACAGCGCATCGCCTCGCTTGGGTCGAACGTGCTGCAGGTCTTTCCCGGCTCATCGTCTGCCGGCGGGGTCAGGGGTGGTGCGGGTTCGGTG